>JAZSPN010000071.1:0-16646 GCA_045537495.1 Acutalibacteraceae bacterium | reverse complement strand
AATAAGACAAACCTAACCCTCGGCTGTGCGTTGCACGGCCGAGGGTTTTGACTGTCGATAAAGGCGTCATAACGTGGATAAACTCTATATAAAGTGAAGTGCATATTTTTTCAATGAGTCGCTATGTGCTTTATTCTTTTAATTTTTAAAATTAATTTTATACGCACTTGTCCCTTTTTTCGCCTCTCGCCGTACCTTCGTACTGCTTCGGGCAAAAGAAAGGAGCATCTGACTTCCTTTCTCGAAGTCACACCGTGTTCGAAAAACTTTCGTTTTTCGACACGCTGAAATGCCGTCATACGACGGCATTTTTTATTGCGTTCAGTCAATGGAATTGCAGATTTTTTGGTGCTCACTGAAGGTTTCGGAATAGTAATAGTTACCTTCACTGTCGGTTACGAAATAATAGTAATCCGTGTCCTCGGGATACAGCGCCGCAAGCACGGCGTCGAGTCCCGGGTTACAGATAGGCCCTGCCGGAAGTCCGCCGAAACGGTATGTGTAATAGAGATCGGCGTATTTTTCGTAAACGCTGTCAACCCATTCATCACCGCAAAGAAACGGCATCAGAGTATCCCTGATATAGTTGTAGGTTACGTCGCATTCGAGTTTTGCATAAGAGCTGTCGAGACGGTTGTGAAGAACAGAGGAAACCGTTTTCATCTGACTTACAATTCCTGCTTCCTTCTGTATGATTGAAGCGATTATCAGTATTTCATCGACGGTATAGCCTATTTCCTCGGCACGTGCCGTTATTTCTTCGCCGAGCTTGCTTTCGGAATTTTTAAGAAAGCGCGACAGTGCACTTTCGGGAGATTCGTTGAGATAGAATTCGTACGTGTCGGGGAAAACGTAGCCCTCGAGCAAAAACGGACGGTCAGCAGGATTGGGAATGCCCGAAACAAAGGGTGAATCCGACGAATTCACTTCGGAAATGAAATCGGCGGCACGACAAACACCGTTTTCTTCAAGAAGAGAGGCTATCTTTGATACCGTACTGCCCTCGGTAAATGTGATTTTCACGGTGTTGACCACAGGCGGTGCGGGATTGTCGTTGTTCCCCGAGGAGCATGAACAGAGTGTCGGGAAAACAAGGCATACTATCAGAATAAGGCTGAAAAGTTTTTTCATGTTAACTCCGTAATCAGTATTCAACGGTCGGATTTGTAAGCGAAAATACACCGTCGGAGAAATCGACGTCGGCATGGAATTTTGCGATTGAATAGTCGGGAATGGAGTTTGTCTCGAAACTGAGTCCCGGGACAACCTCGACGGTGATTTTGTCACCGAGAGTGAAATCCTGAACGGCATCGAGATATAAGCCGAAGAAATCGCCCTTGTTTTTCAGTTCGATTTCCTGTCGCTGGCCGTGAATGAAGAAGAAATAACTGTTTTCTTTGGCGGTGTTTTTGGAGAAATTGAAAATACCGCTTGTTTCGACGGAGCAGGTTTCATGAGAATAGAAGCAGTCTTCAAGGCTTCCGTCGAGATTCATGAGAATGTGAAGATCCTCGTTGTAGTTGGTTTCGCCGACATCGGAAATAACGGTAACCGCAATATCGGAAAGGCCGTCACCGTTGTAATCGTAAACGTGAAAGTCGGGATCGGCAAGCTGAGGTACTATTCTCCACGGGAAATACTGAATGTAGCCGTCGAATTTAAGGAGAATGCCGTCGGTTGCCTGATTGTTGCAGGCATAAGCGTATATGCCGTTTTCGGCATCGGCAAAGAAGAGGGGGAAATCCTCGGAGTAATCGAGAAGGTTTTCCGTGTTTTCGGAGAGAGTTTCCGCATTTATCTGAAGATCGTCCGGAACGGAAATGAGCTTATACTTTTTGTCGGAGGAACAGCCGAAAAGCGTTGCACATAAAAGTAATGCCGCAAGAACCGGAGAAATAATTTTTTTCATATTAATCACCTTTACTGTTTTTGAATACGAAGAGCTTACTGAATACGTAATTCAGTATAACGACAATGATCTGAACCAGGATTTTTGACACCATTTCGTTGACCGTCATGACGGTGACGAGAAGAAACATCAGTGCGGAATCAATAAAGAATGTTGCGATTCGGGCACTTGTGAAGGAAACGAGCTCCTTCAGGAGTGTTTTTCTGTCGAAGCTTTTTGACTCAAAGACGAAAAGCTTGTTTGTAACGAATGCAAAAGCAACGGCACAGATAAAGGAGATGACGTTTGCATCGAGATATGCAAAATCCTTGTCACTGCCCGAGATGTAGTGGAATATGCCGAGCCAGTCGGTTATTTCGAAAAGCTTGTCCGCCAAAAAGAAGGAAACGAGTGAAACGACCGTGGTTGCCGCACCGAAAAAAAGGTAAGACAGAACTTCGCGGTTGAAAATCTTTCCGATAACGGTATGGGAGGACAGCTTTTTGTATATCGGTATTTTCTCTATAAAAGTCCAGAATTTTTCCAACGATATAACCTCTTTTCGGGACCGCATAAAAGCGGTCCCGATGTGTTTAAGATCAGTCTACGGTAACGGTGCCGTCCTCGGAAACGGTGATCTTCATGCCGTCTTTGACGTAGTTCAGGAACTCGTCGCCAAGGTTGTCGACGGCGACGATTGAACCGTCGGTCCATACGTCGGCGAGGATAACGCCGGCGGCGGCAAGGGAGTCGATGGTTTCGGAGAAAAGCATTGCGCAGGGATGGATGTTGAGTGCGCAAACCGAATAGAGGACCATGCCGCCCGTTGTGGAGCCGATTGTCTTGGGGAGGCAGATGACCTTATCAGTAAGATTTTTCTCATAGAGCTCTGAATTATTCTGATCGGAGCAGATGACTTGTTTGGCCTTTTTCAAAGCACTTTTCTGGAAGGAGGCGAGGGTGTTGAAGCCCTGATGGGTAACGACGGCCTCTTTGCCTTTGATGGTGCCCGCAACGACGGGGCGTCCTTTAAAAACCTTGCTCATATTAAAATCCTCCCTTCACGGCGATTGTCGTGATTTCGGCATCGGTGAAATAACGTGCCGTTGTGTATGTACGAAGCTTGTTGGAATTTGTGATTACGGGTTTTTTACCGCAAAGCGGGTTGTTCATGTACATAAGAGGACAGATGCTTGTAAGCTTGATTCCGAAGGAGATAAGCTTGTCGTAAGCTGCCTTGTTGTCCTTCTTGAAGTGATCGAGAACTTCGGGAGCGGCAGTCATGATGGTAAGAAGACCGACCTTGCTCTTGCCCTGCTTCTTGAGTTCTGCCTCGAAGCGGTCTGCCCACTGGCCGAGCTGTGCAAAGGTAAGGTGGGGACAGCCGATGAAGCATCTGTTGGGCTGAGCATCGGGATTCTTCCAGATGTTGGGGTAGCTCTTCTTGACTCTTTCGAGTTCCGCATCGTCGATGACGTAAACCTTTGCATCGTCACGGATAATCGATGTGCCGAATTCTACTGCTTCGGGAGTGAGGTTTTCAACGTGGTAAAGACCTACCGCACCGTTGGAGGCCGTAGCTGCACCCATATCCTTGAGATATGCTTTTGCCGAATCGTTGAGCTCTGTTCCGATGAAGCGGTCGAGTCCCTTGATGAAGGGAACGTCTTCCATGACCTTCATGCCGATGGCGGAACCGAGAACCTGAGCTTCGGGGACGGAATCCGTCTTGACCTCGATGATCCACTTTGCTTTTCTGCCTTCGTCGGTAAGAAGATCGAATTCGGGCACCTTGCCGAGAATGGAGCCGAAAAGCTCGATGATGCCCGAGTTACGGTTACATCTTGCGCCGAGAACGGAGTTGGCGTAAACAACTGCCGACGATTCCGCCCATGAGAGGATGTCGCCCTTCTCGGGAACGTTGCCTACTTCGTCAAGATAGCAAGCACAGGTGAAGGATTTCTCACTGCGAAGACCGAGTTTTTTAAGCTGTACCTCGTAGGGGGCCTGCATGCCGTAAAGGAACTTGTTGAAAATAAGCTTTTCAATGGGATTGCACTTTACGTTGGCATAGTCGATGGGACGGGGGTCGCACGTAAAGGTTTCGTCAACCTTAAGACCTGCATCAATAAGCTCGTCCATGATTGAGAAAACGGGACTGAGCACGGAGATGCCGAAGCTCGTTACCAGATGTCCCTTGCCCTTTACGGGAACGAAGCGTTCCGCACCGAAAGCTTCACCGTAGAGAACAAGAGATTTCATAACCTTGGCCATAGCCTCGCCCTGTGAGCCGTTAAGAATACCTTCTTCTTCGGGGGTTAATTTCATATTGTGTTTCATGGTATAAATACCTCCTTTTACATAATCATTTATACGGAATACAGCGAATAAAGCTCGCTGTACAGACCGTTCTTCTCGATAAGCTCTTTGTGTGAGCCCTGTTCCTCGATTCCGTTTTCCGTCAGAACGACAATCTCGGAAGCGTTGCGGACGGTTGTCAGTCGATGGGCAATTGTCAGCGTCGTTCTTCCGCGCATGAGCTCTTCAAGCGACTTCTGAACAAGACGTTCGCTTTCGTTGTCGAGAGCCGAGGTTGCTTCGTCGAGAATGAGTATCGGCGGATCCTTGAGGAATACACGTGCTATTGAGATTCGCTGTTTCTGACCGCCCGAAAGCTTGACACCTCTCTCACCGATGTATGTATCGTAGCCGTCGCTGAGAGAGCAGATGAATTCGTGGGCACCCGCGCGTTTTGCGGCTTCGACGATTTCTTCGTCGGTGGCACCGTTCTTGCCGTAGCAGATGTTGTCGCGTATCGTTCCCGAGAAAAGGTAGACGTCCTGCTGGACAATTCCGATCGCTTTACGAAGAGAAGAAAGCGAAAGACTGTTTATATCCTGACCGTCAAGGAAAATTCTGCCTTCATCGCAATGGTAAAACCTCGGTATCATATTACAGATAGTGGTTTTTCCCGCACCCGAGGGACCGACTATGGCGACACTCTGACCTTTTTCTATTTTAAGGTTAAGGTTTTTGAAAACATATTTATCCGTGCCTTCATATTTGAAGCTTACATCGCGGAATTCGATTTCACCGCGGACGGAAGAAATTTCGGTGCCATCTCCGTCGCTTCCCGGCTCTCCCGCAACGTCCATAACCTCGGTGAAACGCTCAATTCCCGTGAGTCCGCGGTTGAATTGCTCGCTGAAATCTATGAGTCTTCTCACGGAGCCGACGAGAGTGGTTACCATCATGAGGGAAGCGGTGAAATCTCCGGGAGTCGTAAGTCCCTTCATCATAAAGACCGCACCCGTTGCAACGCACAGAATGTACATTCCGCCGTCAAAAAGACGTATCGTGGTCTGGAAACGTCCCATGAACTTGTAGCTGTCACGTTTGATTCCGTGATACAGACTTGAATTGTCCTTGAATTTTTTGATTTCTCCGTCTTCACCGACAAATGACTTTACAACACGTATACCGAGAAGGCTGTTTTCCGTCTGAGCGTTTATTTCGCCGATGCGGTGACGTGATTCCTTGAAGGCTTCCTTCATTTTGACGCGGTTCCGTTTTGTGACCGCAAACATAAGCGGCATAAAAGCGAAAACGATGATTGCAAGCCAGAAATTCATTGATGCGAATATGGAGAAACACGCTATTATTTTTATGGAAGTGATAAAAACCTCTTCGGGCATGTGGTGTGCAAACTCCGTTACATCGAAAAGGTCGGATGTAAGACGTGACATAAGCTGGCCTATTTTGTTGTTATCGTAATAGGAGAAAGAGAGCTTCTGCAAGTGGGCGAAAAGATCGTTACGCATGGCGGTTTCGATTTTTGTACCCATATAATGACCGTAGGTTGCCATGTAATATGCGGCGACAGAATCAATTACACGCAAAACGACATAGAGAAGCACTACTTTGAGGATAAGAGATACCGTAAGGGTGCCTACCGTGTCAATACCTGCATTTGTGATTTCTCTGACGATGAGAGGAAGAACGATTTCGCACACGGTTGTCAGTGATGCACACAACAGGTCGAGTGCCAGCGTTTTCTTCTCGGCACCGAGATACGGTAAGAAGCGGGAAAGAAGTTTTTTGTTTTTTTCAAAATTCTTGAACACTTTCATTCATATTACTCCACGATACAACTATTTTCCACGATACAACTATTTATGATATTATAATACAAAAATTCCTTTTTGCATAGATAAAAATGATATTTTATTTAATTTTTTTATTTAAATTAATTGTAGAGATTGAAAACAAACGGAAAATAATGTATTATATGCGGTGGAAAAGAGTTTATTGCCTTGAGGGGTGACAAAATGTATTCGAAGGTGCAGAGCGTAGGACTTTTCGGAATGGAATCGTATATGGTTGAGGTTGAAGCCGATGTTACGGGAGGGCTTCCCGTGTTTGATATTGTCGGACTCCCCGACAAGTCCGTATCCGAAGCCAAAAACAGAATACGTTCCGCAATAAAGAACAGCGGTTTTGACTTCCCGACAGGAAGAATAACGGTAAATCTTGCTCCCGCCGATGTCAGAAAGGAAGGCTCGGTATACGATCTTCCGATGCTTCTTTCCGTTCTCATATCCTCGAAGCAGTTGAGCTGTAATACTTCGGGATGTGCGTTTCTCGGAGAGCTTTCGCTTGACGGATCACTTCGCAAGATAAACGGTGCACTTCCCATGGTTATCTGTGCGGCTGAAAAAGGGATAACCGAAGTTTTTGTTCCTTTCGAGAATGCAAAGGAGTGTTCCGTCGTAAAAGGAACGGATGTTTATCCCGTCAGGAATATTGCCGAGGTAATTCTTCATCTTACGGGGAATCAGGTGCTGACTCCCGTTTCGCCCGATGACGGAACGCTTAGGAAATCGGGAGAAATGTATCTTGATTTCAGCGATGTAAAGGGACAGGCTCAGGCGAGAAGAGCGTTGGAGGTTGCGGCGGCAGGAGGACACAATCTTTTAATGATAGGACCTCCCGGCTCGGGAAAAAGTATGCTTGCCAAAAGGCTTCCGTCGATACTTCCCGACATGACTTTTGAGGAAAGTCTTGAAACGACGAAGCTTTATTCGGTGGCGGGAAATCTACCATCCGATGTGTCACTTATCGAAACAAGGCCGTTCAGATCACCCCACCATACAATTTCTCCCGTGGGACTTTCGGGAGGCGGATCCGTTCCGAAGCCGGGCGAGATATCACTGGCTCATAACGGCGTGCTGTTTCTCGATGAATTCCCCGAGTTCGCAAGAAGTACAATGGAGATTCTGCGTCAGCCGATGGAGGACGGTGTCATAACCATTTCGAGAGCGGCGGGAACGCTGTCGTTCCCATGTTCGATAATGCTTGTCTGCGCGATGAATCCGTGTCCTTGCGGATATCTCGGACATCCTCAGAAGGCTTGCACTTGCAGCGGCGGCGCGGCGGAAAGATATCTTTCCAAGGTGTCGGGCCCCGTGCTTGACAGACTCGATATCCATGTTGAAGTACCGCCGATAGACTTCCGTTCGATGAACAACGGCGAAAAGAGCGAAAGCTCGGAACAGATCAGAGTCCGTGTCAATGCGGCAAGGAAAATTCAGCAAAAGAGGCTTTCGGGTTCCGGAGTTTCCTGCAACGGAAGAATGACCGTCGCACAGACGAGAGAGTTCTGCACAATGAGCGACGGTGCAACCGCCGTTTTGCAGAAGGCATTCGACACCATGGGACTTTCGGCAAGAGCATACGATAAAATGCTTCGGGTTGCGAGAACGGTGGCCGATCTCGACGGATCCGAAAAAATAGAGGTTCCGCATATCGCCGAAGCGATACAGTACCGAAGTCTTGACAGAAAGTTCTGGAAATAATTACGGAAACGGTGAATTTATTGAACACAAAAAATAACGGTAAGCTTTTGTTTTCTTCGTGTCTTACGGGAATGTACGATTCCATGGCACTTTTTCCCGCGACACTTGCAACGTGCGTTTGTACAGGATTCGGGATACACGGTGCCGTGATAACGGCGATTCTCTGTACCGTATTTTCGATGATTTCGAAAACGGTATTTATACCTTCATGGCTGACGGTGCTTCCCGTATTCTGCCTTAACTACCGTTTCGGCACGGCGGCGGCAGGAGCGGCAATTGCACTGTCGGGAATATTTGCATTTGTGCTGTCAAGATTTATAAAAAAGGGTCTGCTTCTGTCCGAAGTCAAAATCGCTTTTATCGTGGCGGGAGCATTCTGCACGACGGCGCTTCAGACGACAAACTATTTCGGTATCGGAGCGGTCGGCGCCGATACCGTCGAAATTATAAAAGATTATATTTCTCTCGGATTCCACGGAAACTGGAGAGGAGTCCTTTACGGAACGGTCGTACTCGTCATCATGGTGACATATCCGAGAAAATTCAAAAATTTCAGCAAAAAAGTTCCGGCAAGCTTTCTGTCGGTTGCGGTAACGCTCATTATGAATCTTTTTCTCAATCCCGACCGCGAATTCACGGCGATTGACGAGATCGGCTATATGTCATTTGTGCCCTTTTCGGGCAGTGCATTTTTAAAAGACGGCTTCGACGTTCGGTGTATTCCGCTTGTTTTATGCACTGCATTCGCAATTGCACTTACGGTGACGGAATTTTCCGAAGATCGCGAAAAACTGCCCCGGAAAAATCTCGTTGTTTCCGCTGTCAACACGGCGGGAGGATTTATGGGTGCGGTGCCTGTTTATTCCGTTTCAAGCAAGAAAAGAAATGTCGCGGAAAATCTTGCGTGTGCCGTATTTACAATGCTGTTTTTCTTTTTGTGTCCGAGTGTGTTTTCGAGAATTCCGTTGCATTCTCTTGCAGTCATTCTTATCGTCGGTGCGTGGCAGAGTGTTGACTGGCACGGTATATCGACTGTATTCGGAAAAGGTAAAAAATCCGTACTGATATTCACTGTATCGCTGTTTGTTACCGTAATTGCGGGTGCACATTATGCACTGCCGATGCTCTTACTGCTCAGCGTTGCAGGAAATAACGGGAGAAAAGAAAAATCGGCGGAGAGTTTTTAAAATGCGAAGTGCGTTTTCAAACAGTCATCCTGCGGTAATTTTTATATTTTTTATAAGCGTGGCGGTTTTTTCCGTTGTAACGCTTCATCCCGTCATGCTCTCAATGCTTTTTGCCTGTGCATTGATCTGCAATATATATTACAAAGGGAAATCAGCACTGAAAATGCTGCTTTCTTTTTTACTGCCGACACTTATTTTCGTAACCCTGATAAACACACTGTTTTCACATTACGGAGTCACCGTTCTTTATACGTTGAAAAACGGAAATGCCGTTACGCTTGAAGCGCTGGTTTACGGGCTTGTGCTGGGACTTCGTACGGTGACGGTTATGCTGATTTTTTCGAACTATAACGAAACGGTTACTTCCGATAAGCTTACATATATTCTCGGGAAAAGATTTCCGACAGCGACATTGCTCATTTCCATGACACTGAGATTTATTCCGGTTTTTTTCAAGAGGGCGAAGGCTGTTTCACAAGCACAGAAAGGACTCGGATTCGGCACGGGAGAAGAAAAGCTTGCCGATAAAATGAAAAGCGCCGTAAGAGAAATTTCGACACTGATTACGTGGTCGCTTGAAAATACGGTGGAAACCGCCGATTCCATGAAAAGCAGGGGATATTCTTTAAAGGGCAGAACTTTTTACAAAAAAATTTCCTTCGGCAAAAGAGATTTTTTAATGACGGTGACGATGATTCTCTGTGACGTGGCAGCCGCCGTCGGAATTCTGACGGGCTCCGTTGAAGCGACATATAATCCGAGCATCGTTATTGACGGCTTTTCGGCGATGGCAGTCATTTCGGAAACGGGAATTTTCATACTGTCGATGCTGCCTTTCTCAGTCGATGTTTCAGAGGTGATCATATGGAACAGATCAAAATCGAAAATTTAAGCTTTACCTATCCGCTCAGCGATAAAAAAACTCTCGACTCGGTAAATCTCACCGTTCGGGAGGGAGAGTACGTCGTTCTGTGCGGTAAAAGCGGTTGCGGAAAGACAACGCTTCTGCGCCATATGAAAACGGTTCTGACGCCTGTCGGAAAACGGGAAGGCGAAGTGTTATACTGCGGAAAAAAGCTTTCCGAAACGGGATTTCGCAAGGAGAGCGAAGAAATCGGCTTTGTCCGTCAGGATCCCGAAAACGGTGTTGTGACCGACAAGGTCGGCAGTGAGCTTTCATTCGGACTCGAAAACCTCGGTGCAGACGGGGAAACAATTCGTCTGAGGGTTGCCGAAACGGCAAGCTTTTTCGGCATAGATGAGTGGTTTTCGAAGGATACTTCGAATCTTTCCGGCGGACAGCTTCAGCTTCTGAATCTTGCTTCGGTAATGGTTATGGGACCGCGGGTGATAATACTCGACGAGCCGACGGCACAGCTTGATCCGATTGCCGCGACAACTTTTCTTGCGACTGTCGGCAGAATCAACAGAGAACTCGGCGTTACGGTAATCCTTACGGAGCATCGGTTAGAGGAAGTCTTCAAATATGCCGATACGGTCGCCGTTATGGACGAAGGAAAAATAGTGAAAACGGGAACTCCGAGGGAAATCGGAGAAGAACTTTCCGACAGCCTTTCTTTTGTGAAATATGCGATGCCGTCTGCCATGCGGATATATTCCGAGGTCGGCAGTGATTCTCGGTGTCCCGTTACGGTGAGAGAGGGAAAAAGCTGGCTTCGCGAATTGCTGGGAAATAGAGAAGTTACATTCAAAGAGTGTATAAAGGAAAAAACGGAGCTGTCAAAAGAGTCCGCCGTCGAGATGAAAAATATCTTTTTCCGTTACGAAAAGGACGGACGTGATATTTTGAAAAATATGAATCTTTGTGTCCCGAAGGAGAGCGTTTTTGCACTTCTCGGAAGCAACGGCACGGGGAAATCCACCGCCTTGAAGATTGCATCGGGACTGAAAAAACCTTACAGGGGCAAGGTTAAAATTTTCGGCAGAGATATAAAGAAAATACCCGAAGCACAGCTGTACCGAGGGGAAATTTCCGTTTTGCCCCAGAATGTCAAAACGGTATTTTGTGAAAAAACGGTTTACGATGAGCTGAAAATAATGACATCGGAAACGGAAAAAATCAAAACGGTCGCGGAAACGGCAGGGCTTAAAAGTGATGTTTTCAGCCGTCATCCGTATGATCTCAGCGGAGGAGAACAGCAGTGTCTGGCACTTGCCAAAATACTTCTGCGAGATCCGAAAATTCTTTTTCTCGATGAGCCGACAAAGGGAATGGATGCGGAATTCAAGATAAGATTTGCAAAGATACTCAAAAATCTTTGCAAAACGGGAAAAACGGTTTTTATGGTTTCGCACGATGTGGAATTCTGTGCAAAGTATGCCGATATGTGTGCACTTCTTTTTGACGGCGATGTGACGTCTTGTGCTTCGCCGCAGAAGTTTTTCTCGGACAATAATTACTATACAACGGCGGCAAACAGAATATCACGTGATATTTTCCGGGGTGCCGTAACAGATGAGGACGTGATAAAACTGTGCAAAAGAAATCTGTACTGATATTTTTACTGACGGCGATTTCAGCGGTTTTTGTAACGGTTGCAGGTTCGGTGCTTTTGAAAAACAGACACTATTATCTGTTGAGCGTTATCGTTCTTACTCTTTTCATGATACCGTTTTTCATGATGTTCAAAAGAAGCGGACCGAAGACACGGGAGCTTGTAAGTATAGCGGCAATGACTGCCGTTGCCGTCGTGTCACGTGCGGTATTTTATATGGTACCGCAAGTAAAACCCATGTGTGCAATAATTATTCTGACGGCAATTTCATTCGGCTTTGAAGCAGGATTTGTCACGGGTGCGCTGTCGGTGTTTTTGTCGAATTTCTTTTTCGGTCACGGTGTATGGACTCCGTTTCAGATGTTTGCCATGGGGCTTATCGGTGCACTGTCTGCCGTGATACTCAAAGGCAGTCTGAAAGAAAGCCGTCTTATCTGTGCTTTGACGGGCGGACTCTTGTGCTTCTTCATTTACGGACTGTCGGTCGATACCGCATCGGTATTCATGATGGCATCGGATTATTCCGTGAAAAGCGTTATGGCGGTCTACGTGACGGGGATTCCGTTCAATGCGATTCATGCACTGACAACGGGAGCGGTCGTTTTCTTTTCGCTGAAACCCATCGGAGAAAAGCTTGACAGACTGAAAACAAAATACGGACTTTTTGATACTCTTTATTGACGGCCAAAAGGGATGTAAAAACGCGAGTTTTTACATCCCTGTTTGTGTTTTATATGGAGGGTGTCATGAATATAAATATAAGACTCTTTTCGGCGTTTTCGGGGCAGCCGCTGAAAAGTCCGTAATCCTTACCGAAGGTGATCCAGCTTCTGATGCGCGGCATGAGAGAATCGGCATTTTCGGACAGATATGTAAGAACGGAATTTGTGTCACTTCCCGAAAGTGTATCGGCGATTGACATAAGATCCTCTGATGCGAATGCCGAAAGAAGGTCGATAAGTGCCTTGTTTTCGTTGAGTGTCGTCTGAATTTCCGAGAGTGCGGAGATTGTTTCGGGGAGGTTGTCAATTGCCTTTTTTATTTCGGGATCCTTCATATCTTCGCTGAGCTGTGAGGTGAGCTTCGATATCTCGTCGACAGATTCTAAAAGCGACGGAAGATCGGACAGGAACGTTCTTATTACGGGATTTTTGAGAAGCTCCAGAGCTTCGGCGGTTTTCGGATCGTTCAGAGTTTTTGAAAGATCGGACAGAGTTTCTGCGTTTTCTTCCGTAAGATATTTGTTCATTACGTCGAGGAGTTTTTTGTTCGAAGAGTAAACGTTGATTGCCTTGTCAAAGGAATCCGTCAGCTCCTTTATGCAGTCGGGGTTATTCTCGAAAATTCCCGAAAGAGTCGCAAGATCTGTTCCCGATAAAACATTCATGATTCCTTCCATATCAGCAAGCAGTGCGGCGGCCTCTTTTTCGGTGCCGGGAATGAGCGTGTCTGCCGACAGAGAGCATACGGGAATTACGGCGAAATAGATGTTGCCGAGAGAGAAGTCCTTCGCTGTTGCGGTTACGGAAAATGAATCGGAGATTTCCATATTTCCGAGAGTGAGAGTATCGGAAAGACCGAGGCTTTCCGCCATTCCGGGAAAAGAAATGCCTGCAAAAATCTGTTTTGCACCGTCACCGAGGCACATCCCGTTTTCTGCATTGACATTTGAAAAAACGGTTTCAGGAAGAATGATAAGTCCCGCCGTAATTACGGGAAGAAAGACGGTGTTTCCGTTTTCATCTGTTTTTGAGCAGGCGTTTTTCGTTTTTACTTCAATCTTTACGTTACCGCTTTTTCCCTTGATTTCATCGGCGGTTATTTCGTTTCCGTCGAGATAGTATTTTATGTCAAACTCTACGGGAAGAGGTTCAGCGCTTGTACCCTTATAATAAAGGTCGGTACCGCTCATGTGCCACGTGAGAGAATTTCCGCTTATTTCGGGGACGCTGTCACCCTTGATGTCCGAGATGTTCTGAAGATTGCTGATGTCACTGACTGCAACCTTTTCTTTGTCGGTGTGTATGCGGTCGGTGACGTTTACGGTGAGAGGTTTTCCGTCGGGAGAAAGATTTACGTATACCGTTTCACTCTTTTTGACAGCGGACGGAGTGTCGGTATATTTTACCTGAGCGGTTTTTGTCGTGTTGTCGGTTTCTGAAATGACGGGCTGAGTTTTTGAACATGAAGAGAATGTCAGCAGTGAAACCGTTAATGCCGTGAGAAGAGAAACTATACGTTTAGTTTTCATTTGAGATTCCTCCTTTGCGCCAGCCGAGCGTGGTTTTGGATATGAGTTTTTCACAGATTATCAGTATCGGCGGAAGAAGCGTCATGATGACGGTTGCGCTGATAATCGAGCCTCTTGAAAGCATGAGGCAGATGCTTTTGACCATTTCGATGTCGCAGACGAGCCAGACTCCGAAGGTGGCGGCAAAGAAAACGAGAGCACTTTGGAAAATTGATTTGCACGACGAAGAGGAGGCGTTGAGAATGGCTGTCTTTTTGTCGTGCCCGAGAGAAAGCTCTTCCCTGAAACGGGTTGTCATCAGTATGGCATAATCCACGGTTGCGCCAAGCTGAATACAGCTTACGACGGTCGGAGCGATAAAGGGTATCGCCGTTCCCGTGAAGAAAGAAATGGCTTCGTTGATGAAAATGGAGAATTCTATCATTGCAACGAGGATGAACGGGATTGATACCGAACGGAAGATTACGGCGATCAGAATCAGCATGGCGACGACGGAAATTATATTTGTAACCTTGAAATCACGGTCCGTTACGTCGATGAGATCCTTTGTCATGACGGCCTCACCCGTGAGCATTGACGATTTGTCATATTTTTTGAGAATTCCGCGAAGCAGTAATATCTGCTCATTGCTCTCTTTCGAGGCGCTTTCGAATGAAGAATTTATCATCATCATGCGAAGGCCTTCCTTCTGACATATATCAAGTATGGCTGAAGGCAATATTGACTCGTCAATGGCGGGGCCGATGAAGGAGTTGAGCGAAATCACATCGGTTATACCGTCGAGTGCACTTATTTCTTCAACCATCAAAGAGGCATCCTTCGCATCGAGATCTGCATCGGTGACGGCAAAATGAGTGGAAGCCATGTTGAATTCATTCTTAAGCTTGGTGAGTGACGTGACGGAGTCCACGTCCTGAGGGAGAGATTTTACCATGTTGTAATCCTTTTCGGGCATGGTGCTGAAAATTGCCATGGGCACGAACAGCACGGCAAATACGGCGACGAGAATCCGCCTCTTGTCGTAAGAGAAGGCGCTGAGCTTCCCGAAAGAGGGAACGAAGCTTCTGTGCCCGGAACGAGAGATATACTTTTGGAAAATCAGAATGAAAGACGGCAATACGGTGATGACGGTAACTATGCCGATAAGAACACCCTTTGCCATAACGATGCCGATGTCGAAGCCGAGAGAAAGGCTCATGAAGCACAGCGAAAGGAAGCCGAAAACGGTAGTAAGAGAGCTTCCGAGAATGGCGGAAAATGTTGAAGTGACGGCATGTGCCATGGCATCTTTCGGATCGGAAAAACGGCGCTGTTCTTCTTCAAAACGGTCAACGAGGAAAACGGAATAATCCATTGTAACACCGAGCTGGAGAACGGCGGCAATACTCTGAGTCAGGAATGAGATCTCACCGAGAAAGACGTTTGTGCCCATGTTGTAGATAACGGCAATTCCGAGTGAAAGAAGAAGTATCAGCGGAAGAATCCATGAATTCATCGTGAGGGAGAGAACAACGAGGGCGAGGACTATTGCGATAGAAGCAAAAATCGGTACCTGCTCATCCGTGAGAATTCTTGTGTCTGCCATTATCGTTGCAAGTCCGCTTAAAAAGCACTGCTTGTTCATGACGGAACGTATCTCGGAAATGCTTTCGAGCGTTTCTTCCGAAGCGGTTCCGTTTTTGAAATTGATGATGAGCATCGTACTCGTCATGTCGTCGGAATAAAAAAGTCTTCCGAGAATGTCGGGAAGCATTTCTTTCGGTATCGTGATATCCGCGATATCGTCAACCCACAAAACACTTGCAACGCCGTCGATATCACGGATTTTGTTCTTGATTTTCAGAACGTCCTTCGATTCCATGTTGTCGATCATTAAAATGGCGTTGGAAGCATTTTCGAAAACGTCGGTGAGAACACCCTCGGCTTGTACGGATTCGAGATCCTTCGGAAGATAGGAAAGTATATCATAGTTTACCTCGGTTGAGAGAAAACCGATAACAGCCGGTACCGTGAGAAGAAATGCAATCAGCATTATAAGCTTCGGGTGCCGGGTTATAAAGACGGAAAATTTATTTATCAACGGTTATCACCTCGGGGAGAAGAATCTTTAAAAAATCGTGAAGAGTCGGAGTTATCTCGTCGAGAGTAAACGGCTTTTCGCTGAGAACGGCATCGAAGCACACCGACGAAATCATATTTGTCAGAACGAAAAGGCGCTTCTTTGCATCTTCGGCAGAATATTTAAGCTGTGTCAGAAGAGAAATGAAATATGACGACACCTCATAGAGTGCACTGTTGACGGCAACTCCTTTATTGCTGAAGCATACGGAAAGTCTGCCGTCAAGCAAGGCGGTAACTTTTTTGTTTTTTTTCAGATAATCGGTTATCTGATCGGTAATGTATATGAATTGCTGTGAAACGCTCATGGGGGAAATGTCCGTTTTCTGACGAAGGCTTTTGTATGCGTCCACAACAATGTCGGAGGCGCGGTGCATTACTATCTGATCGAGAAGATCGTACTTGTCACGGAAATAAAGATAAAAAGTACCCTTAGCTACACCTGCAAGCTTTACAACATCGTCAATTGCGGTGTCGGAAAAAGATTTTGAGGTGAACAGCTCATATGCCGCATCAAGTATGTTCACTCTTTTTTTATATTTATTCTCTGCAACGCTTGCCATATTCAAGCCCTCCGTAAAAAAATAAAATGACTGTCGGTCATTCCTATCTTAACAGAAAAATGACCGACAGTCAATATTGTTCTTATAATGGAAACGCAGGTGGATCAATTAGAAACTGACATTTTTTTGATATTGCATTCTTCTAGGACCAATAACAGCTATTGCTCCTCTTTGTCCATTTCCATTATCATAAGGAACACTAATTACTGTACAATCTTCCATTGCTTTTACTTGATTATCTTGTCCAATATTTACAGTTATATTATTA
>JAZSPN010000024.1:0-27517 GCA_045537495.1 Acutalibacteraceae bacterium | reverse complement strand
GTTCCCGTGCCGACAACTTCGTCGCTGACTTCCATCATCGCATCGCCGTCTACTGCCAGATAATCTTTAACCGTTTCATTCGTCAGTCCCGTCGGCAAGCCTTTGATATTTCCGTTTTCATCAATATCCGCAACTTCCGATGTCAGGTGAGATTCATTGATAAAAACATAAGCCAAGTATTTGGAACGATCATCCTGTGAATGAACGTCATAAACATAACTGTCTTTATAACAATAAAGTGTTGTATAATAGCCAAGATAGTTAATGCCTGAGTTAATGATTCGTGGTCCCAATCCATCGTAACCAATATTTGTTACATTTTTACCGATAACAACTTTCGGAATATTATAAACACCATATAAATTAATTGTTTTAACATTGTTTCCGACAATCAGTGTTTCGACATCCACATAGTCCCACTGCCCCTTGAAACCGTATTCAAAAGCACTTTCGGCAATTGTTGTTACAGGGATTCCGTTGATTTCGTCGGGTATACGCACGACATTTTTGTTGCATCTTAAATATAAACCGTATGGGGGGTAGTAGCTCGATGCACGAAAACCGTCAATAACGATTTCATTGCCGTCATCGGTATAGTAGGCTGCAAAATCTTCGTTAGGAATTCCATTATATTGATTAACATATTTTTCCCATATTTCATGTTCAGGCAGAGGTACAATATAATCACTCATGATTTGCACCGATTTATCACCGTTGTATTCCTGCACGACAGTTGCCGGAATACCGATGCTCATTAAAATACTCACAAGCAAAGAAAGTATCTTACGAAACAGCCTTTTCATCGTCACGACCTCCTTAAATTTACCACTTTATCTATATTTATTATACAGCGGAATTTTTCTTTTTGTCAAGGAGCTCAAACCTTTATATTAATTTTGGTGTTTTCTTCGGTTTTACTCCATAAATAAACGGCTATACCGCTACGGTACAGCCGTTTTTGTCAGTTCTGTGATGTTTTCATGAGGATGAGGTCGGTGGAGTTTACGAGTCCGTCGCCGTTTATGTCGGCGGCAAGTCTGTCTGCTTCGGAAAAAGCGGAGTCGTCGCCCGAGATTATTTTTCTCATTGCCGAGGCATCTTCCGCGGTGTTCACGTTTCCGTCACCGTTTATGTCGCCGTCGAGGATAACCGTGTACGTGTTGTCAATTGTGCCGTATTCGCTGTTAATGAGCTTTACCGTTGTTCCCGTGCCGACAACTTCGTCGCTGACTTCCATCATCGCATCGCCGTCTACTGTCAGATAATCTTTAACCGTTTCATTCGTCAGTCCCGTCGGCAAGCCTTTGATATTTCCGTTTTCATCAATATCTGCAACTTCGGATTTTAAATGCGATTCGTCGATAAGTACAATTGTTAATGTCCAATAACGATCTTCCAAATGTTGTGAATGGAAGTTATAAATTGCACTGTCTTTGTAGCAATAAAGAGTACTGTTTCCAATGGGATTTATAATATCGCGTAGATAAGCATCAGCATCAAAGTTTGTTACATTTTTGCCGATAACAATGTTTTTAATGCTAAAAACACCGAATAAGTTTATTGTGTTGACGTTGTTTCCGACAATCAGTGTTTCAACTTCTATACGGCTGTAATTACCGCTGTATTCGAAAGCGCTTTCGGCAATTGTTGTTACCGGGATGCCATCGATTTCGTCGGGTATACGGGCAACCTTCTTTTCACACGCGTAGTAAATAGTGCCCATTCCGTCGTAACCGGTTGCTTTGAAGCTTTTTATGACAATTTCCTTGCCATCATCGGTATAGTAGGCGGCAAAATCTTCGTTCGGAATTCCGTTGTACTGATCAACAAATTTTTTCTCCGCTTCTTCGTCATCCGCGGCACTCATGATTTGCACCGATTTATCACCGTTGTATTCCTGCACGACAGTTGCCGGAATACCGATGCTCATTAAAATACTCATAAGCAAAGAAAGTATCTTCCGAAACAGCTTTTTCATCGTCACGACCTCCTTGAATTTACCACTTTATCTATATTTATTATACAGCGGGATTTTTCATTTTGTCAAGAAAAGAGGCTGAATCACATCACCGTGACTCAGCCTTTTTACGCTTATTTAATTAATTCATTCCGCCGCCCTGTGCCGCCGCCATAGCTGCCGCATTGGCCGCATCTGCCGCGGGATCGGGTTTGTCTGTTACAAGGCTTTCTGTTGTAAGAACCATGGTTGCAACTGAAGCCGCGTTCTGAAGTGCTGAACGTGTAACCTTTGTCGGATCGATGATACCGACCTCTGCCATATCAACATATTCGTCCTTGGCAAAGTTGTAGCCGTAACCGATTTTGCCCGATGTTATGATGTTGTTGAGAACTACGCTTCCTTCAAGACCTGCATTTGCCGCAATCTGACGTACGGGCTCTTCGAGTGCTTTAAGAACGATCTTGACACCCGTCTTTTCGTCCTGGTCCTCTGTATCGAGAAGAGCTTCGACTGCGGGAATTGCATTGATGAGCGCAACACCGCCGCCTGCTACATAGCCTTCTTCAACTGCCGCCTTTGTCGCTGCAAGAGCATCCTCGATGCGGAGCTTCTTTTCCTTCATTTCCGTTTCCGTTGCGGCACCGACACGGATAACCGCTACACCGCCTGAAAGCTTGGCAAGTCTTTCCTGAAGCTTTTCACGGTCGAAATCGGAAGTTGTGCTTTCGATCTGAACCTTGATCTGTGCAATTCTCGCCTTGATTTCGTCTTTGTCGCCTGCACCGTCAACGATGATTGTGTTTTCGTTGGAAACCTTGATCTGACGTGCCTGACCGAGCTGTGAAAGCTGAGTATCGGCAAGCTCAAGACCGAGATCGGAGGTGATGACCTCGCCGCCCGTAAGGATTGCGATATCCTGAAGCATTTCCTTGCGTCTGTCGCCGAATCCCGGAGCCTTGACTGCTACGCAAGTGAATGTACCTCTGAGCTTGTTGACGAGAATCGTCGAAAGAGCTTCGCCCTCAACGTCTTCTGCGACGATGACAAGCTTCTTGCCCGATTTGAGAATCTGTTCAAGAAGAGGAAGGATTTCCTGGATGTTGGAAATCTTCTTGTCCGTGATAAGAACAAGAGCATCGTCGATGATGGCTTCCATCTTGTCTGTATCTGTTACCATGTAGGGAGAAATGTAGCCTCTGTCGAACTGCATTCCTTCTACAACGTCGGAATCGGTAACTGCAATTTTGGATTCTTCAACAGTGATAACACCGTCGGCGGTAACCTTTTCCATAGCGTCGGCAATAATCTGACCGAGTTCTTCGTCACCGGAAGAGATGGTAGCTACTCTTGCGATGTCTGCGGAATTTGTAACGGGTTTCGCGTTCTGTTTGAGAGCCTCAACCGCTGCTTCAACAGCCTTCATGATGCCCTTCTTGACTACCATCGGATTTGCACCTGCTGCAACATTCTTCATACCTTCTCTGACGAGTGCCTGAGCAAGAAGTGTTGCCGTTGTTGTACCGTCACCTGCCACGTCGTTCGTCTTTGTGGCAACTTCCTTAACAAGCTGAGCGCCCATATTTTCAAATGCGTCCTCAAGCTCGATGTCCTTTGCAATCGTAACACCGTCATTTGTGATGAGGGGTGCGCCGTACTTTTTGTCAAGAACTACGTTTCTGCCCTTGGGGCCGAGTGTTATTTTAACGGTATTTGCAAGCTTGTCGATACCGCCCTGAAGAGCCTTTCTGGCTTCTTCACCGTAAATGATCTGTTTTGCCATGAAAATTTCCTCCTATGCTGTAAATCAGTCTTCCACAATAGCGAGAATGTCGCTCTGGCGGACGATGGTGTACTCTTCTTTATTGAGCTTTACCTCTGTACCCGAGTACTTGCTCGTGATAACGCGGTCGCCCACCTTAACATACATCTCAACCTCTTTGCCGTCTACGACTCCGCCGGGGCCGACTGCGATAACTTCGGCAACCTGGGGCTTCTCCTGCGCCGACGGTGCAAGAATGATTCCGCTGCTTGTCGTTTCTTCAAGCTCTACAAGCTTAACAACAACACGGTCTGCAAGTGGTTTGAGTGTCATAATATTACCTCCAATAATTAGTTGCGATAAAATTTAGCACTCCGCTCGTTTGAGTGCTAAATCTATTCTAACCGCTTTTTCCAAAAAAATCAAGTCTTTTTGCAAAGTTTATTAATTTGTTCATAATTTTATTGAAACCATTTAATATTTAATGTATAATTAAGAGTAAATTATCATCAAGGAAGGACAGTAAAATGAAAAAACGACTCCTGCCGGTACTTTTTCTCCTGTTCGCTCTTCTGCCTGAATACATAGCCCCCATTCTCGCAATAACCGTTTTTGCTCTGACCTTGAGATTTAAGAACGGTTTTTCCTTCTCTCCGATACAAAAAGCCTTCACCGTCTTTTTTACATATATGATAATCGGTCTGTTTTATTCCGAAAACATCGTTTCGGGACTCGCCTTCACCGCGGTATGGCTCTTCGCCTTTACGGCAAACATCGCCGTACTCTCCTTCGCCGACAGCGAAGAAAAAATCCGTTCGCTCATCTTCTGCGGTGCTTTGAGCGGAGGTATCGCCGGCTGTATCGGCATAATCCAGATGTTCCTTTTCCATTACGGTGCTCTCATACACAAGCCGTTGAAGGGAATGTTCAATCCCTTCTGGCACCTTCTCGATACGGCGGTTGCAAAATTCTGCACCGAAACGCTCCTTCCCGACAGTATCCTCGCCCATTTCAACAGAACCGAGTTTATATACATTCCTCAGCGTGCAAGCGGCACTTTCACGAATCCCATATTCTACGCACTGTTTCTCGTCATCGCCGCTCCGCTCGCCGCTCACTGCATGTTCTTTGCCGATTCAAAAAAGAAAAAAATCATCGGCTTCTTCTGCTTCATCTTTTCAATTTCGGGCATCGCGCTCTCCTACTCGAGAGGTCCCTATCTCGCAATTGCCGTCGCTTTCACCGTGCTTTTCTTCCACGGCAGAAAGTACTTTTTGAAGCTTCTCCTCACCGCCGTCGGTCTTCTCTTCATCATCGCCGCAACTTCAAGCGGTGTTTTCAAACGCCTTCTTACCATTTTCAGCTCCGACGACATCTCCATCAACACACGCTCCGACATCTTTAAGGCTTGCTTCGACATGCTCGACGGCCACTTGATTTTCGGCTACGGCACGGGTGTCGCCAACGTCGGAAATCAGCTTAAAGAAACCTACTCCATAAATCAGCCCCATGCCCATAATCTTTTTCTTGAAATACTGCTCGAAAACGGTTTGATCGGTGCATTGCTTCTCGCCGCCGCTTTCGTCGTCTTTCTTATCCGTATTATCAGACTTTACAAAAAAGATGCTTTCACAAAATCCGTTGCCGTAACCTGCCTTTCCTCTTTCTTCGGCTTCTGTGTCTGTTCGTTGACCGACTACACGATTTACGGCATTAAACCGATTTTTTATCTCATGTTCATTTTCGCAATCGCCGATGCAACTCTCTCCCTTCAAAAAACTTCATCCGATATCCCGTATACAACTCAACCGAAGGAATTAACTTATGAACGATAAATTTCTACCTGTTACAAAAGAAGAAATGACTGATCTCGGCTGGGACCGACCTGATTTTGTCTATGTCACGGGTGACGCCTACGTTGATCACCCGAGTTTCGGCGTTGCCATTTTATCAAGACTTCTCGAAAGCAAGGGCTTCCGCGTCGCCATTCTTCCGCAACCCGATTTCCGCTCGACAAAAGATTTCATGCGTTTTTCAAGACCTCGCCTCGGATTTCTCGTCACATCGGGAAACATCGACTCCATGGTCGCTCACTATACCGTCGCAAAACGCAAGCGTTCCGTCGACTCATATTCTCCCGGCGGAAAAACGGGACTCCGTCCCGACCGTGCAGTTATAGTCTACTGTTCAAAAATCCGTCAGGCTTACGGCGATGTTCCGATTATTATCGGAGGTCTGGAAGCTTCTTTGCGCCGTTTTGCCCATTACGATTACTGGGACGATGCCGTCCGCAAGAGCATCCTCATCGACTCGGGTGCCGACCTTCTCTCTTACGGAATGGGTGAACGGTCGATTCTCCGCATTGCAGAGCTTCTCGACAAAGGCATACCGATAGGAAAGCTCCGTGACATCCGCGGCACCGTATACCTCGCCGACAAAGACGAAAAGCTCCATTACGAGGCCGTCGGCGGTTTCAGCTACGACAGTCTGAAACACGATAAACGTCTTTACGCAAGAGCATTCTCTCTCCAGTACCGTGAGCAGGATGCCGTCAACGGTAAAGCCGTAACCGAATTTTACGGCGACAAAATGCTCGTCCAGAATCCTCCCGCGTTCCCGCTTGAACGTGAAGAGCTCGACAAAGTATATGCACTTCCCTTTACAAGAAACTACCATCCGATGTACGAATCTCTCGGCGGTGTTCCCGCAATAGAGGAAGTCAAGTTTTCGATAACCCACAACAGGGGCTGTTTCGGCGGCTGCAATTTCTGTGCACTCTCATTTCATCAGGGACGAAGTGTACGCTCAAGAAGCATCGAATCCGTAATCGAAGAAGCAAAAGAAATAACATCAATGCCCGACTTCAAGGGATTTATTCACGATGTGGGCGGTCCCACCGCTAATTTCCGTTATCCGTCGTGTGAACAACAGCTTAAAAACGGTGTCTGTGCAGGCAAAAAGTGCCTTGCGCCGTCTCCGTGTAAAAATCTGCGTGTCGATCACAGCGAATATGTTGAGCTTTTAAGAAGGCTTGAAAGACTTCCGAAAATCAAAAAAATATTTATACGCTCAGGCATAAGATTCGATTATCTGATACTCGACAAGGACGAAACTTTCTTCAAAAAGCTTGTACGCGATCACATCAGCGGACAACTGAAGGTTGCTCCCGAGCACTGTTGCGACAACGTTTTATCCCTCATGGGTAAACCGAACATCTCGGTTTACGACAAATTCCGCAAGCGCTACTTTGAGCTTACAAAATCTTTCGGAAAAGAGCAGTATCTCGTTCCGTATCTCATGTCGAGTCACCCCGGAAGCACTCTCGGCGATGCCGCCCTGCTTGCTTCGTATCTCAAAAAGAACAACTGCCGTCCCGAACAGGTTCAGGATTTTTATCCGACTCCGGGAACGGCATCTACGGTCATGTACTATACGGGTATAAATCCGTTAACTAATAAAAAGGTATATGTCGTTACGGATCCGCACGAAAAAGCGCTCCAACGTGCACTTTTGCAGTGGAGTGTTCCGAAAAATGCGGATCTCGTCAGAGAAGCGCTGATTAAAGCGAACAGAAAAGATCTTATCGGCACTGCCGAAAAATGCCTTATCAGACCAAAAAACACAGCTTTTTCAAAAAATAAACCACAACGTAAAAAGGACGGAAAATACAGAAAATGAAACTCGGTAAAATCAGCAGTTCCCTCCCCCTGCTTCTTGCCGCTCTTATCTGGGGCTTATCCTTCGTCGCTCAAAGTAACGGCATGGATGTCGTCGAGGGCTTCACCTTCAACGGTATCAGAACGGTTGTCGGCGCTTTATCGCTTTTGCCTCTCGCGGTACGCAACTGCATAAAAGGCGGTTTTTCACTTAAAAAGAAGGAATCAAAAACTCTCCTCGTCGGCGGACTTCTCTGCGGTCTTTGCCTCTTTGTAGCACATAACTTACAGCAGTTCGCTTTCAACTACACCACTTCGGGAAAAATCGGATTTCTCACCGCCTTATACATGATTCAGGTTCCGATACTCGGTCTTTTTCTTCGCAAGAAAACCTCGGGCGTGGTCTGGCTCAGTGTCGCCATTGCCGCCGTCGGTGTATTTCTTCTTTGCGGCGGAGAAATAGGCTCCTTCGGTCAAGGTGAGCTTCTCGCTCTCGGCTGTTCCTTCTTCTTTGCCGTTCACATCATCGTTGCCGACAAATACACACCCCACGTTGACTGTGTTTCTCTGTCATTCCTTCAGTTTTCGGTTTCCGGTATTCTGTCGTGCATCTGCATGTTCATTTTCGAAGAGCCCGTCGTTGCCGATATCCTCACCGTCACGCCCGAAATCCTTTATGCCGGCGTCATGAGCTGCGGTGTCGCCTTTACTCTTCAATTGATCGGACAGAAAAACACCGATCCCACCGTCGCATCAATTCTTCTCTGTCTTGAATCGGTTTTCTCCGTTATCTGCGGCTGGATACTTCTCAAGGAAGCTCTTACGGCAAAAGAAATTCTCGGCTGTGTAATAATGTTCGTCGCAATAATTCTGACTCAGATACCCGACACTGTTTTCAACAAGCTCAGGAAAGGAAGTATTTCTGATGAGTAAAAAAATAATCGTTGCAGGTGCAGGTCACGGCGGTCTTTCCGCCGCCGCCGGACTTTCAAAAAGAGGTTTCGACGTAACCGTCATCGAAAAAAACAGCGAAGCCTCTCTCGGCTACGACTGGACCGACATATTTGATCCGAAGTCTTTCACAAATGCCGGAATTCCTTATCCCGCACGTGAAAAATACGAATATAAAGAAAATATGACGTTCTTCAATCCGTCACTGACCGTCCCCGTAACACAGAATATCCCCGAAGATGAGCTCGAAATCAAAATGGAACGCTCCGACATATATGCACATCTCATTTCTCATGCAAAAAATTGCGGTGTCAAATTCATGTTCGGCACATCCGTTACCGCACCCGTCGTTCTGGGAAGCCGTGTCTGCGGTGTCGTCGCCGACGGCAAAAAAATGTATGCCGATCTCGTAATTGATGCGTGCGGTATCGATTCCGTCATCAGATCCTCTTTGCCCGATTTCTTCGGAATAGAAAAAACTCCCGCCTTCGGTGAAAGAGCTCACGCCTACCGCGCGTTCTTCGAAAGAACGGGTGACTTCTGTCCCGAACACAGCTACGAAGTCTATCTGATGCAGGGCGGAGAAAAGAAGGTTGCCTGGGTTGCCACCGAAGAAAACTTCGTCGATGTGCTGATTGTCCGTTTCGACGAGTTCGGTCTTGATGAAGTCGAAAAAACTCTTTTTGAGCTTCGCCGCACGAATCCTCACATCGGAGAAAAAGTTCTCCGCGGAGGACAGTTTGTCCACATTCCGATACGCCAGCCTCTTTCCGTTCTTGTTGCCGACGGCTACGCCGCTATCGGCGACAGCGCATTCATGACGGTTCCTCTTATCGGCTCGGGTATAGCAAATTCTCTTAAAGCCTCCGCACTTCTCATAAACACCGTCCTCGACGACAGCGAAGGTGTTTTTTCCGCCGAAACACTCTGGAAGTATCAAAGAAGCTACTACAAATATCTCGGCGAAGGCTTCTCGGTGCTTGCAACCGTCAAAAACGGTCTGTTCAATCTTGAGCCCGCCGAAATCGACTATCTGTTCGAATCCGGCTTTGTCGACGAGTCGCTTATCAACATCAGTGCCAACTTCACCGGTCTTAAATCACTCCATCTCGCTCCGAAAAATATCGCAAGCAAGGCAAAAAGCCTTTGTACCGACAGAATTCTTCTTACGAAGCTCATAAAAATCGCTTCTCAGGTTGCAGGTGCCGCGGCTACCGTCGCAATGATGCCCGCAACGTATTCTCATTCCGCGGTACATAAGTGGAGTGAAAAGTACACTTCATTTTTCTCCAGACTTTAATGAGAGGTAACCGAATTGAAAACGCTGACAGTCAAACAAAACGATGCAGGTCAAAGACTCGATAAATTCCTCACCAAAAGTCTTCCGACTCTGCCTTCTTCACTTCTGTACAAATATATCCGTACAAAAAGAATAAAGCTCAACGGCAAACGTGCACAGATCTCCGACAGACTGAGCATCGGCGATGAAATCTCTCTGTACATAAACGATTCATTTTTTGAAAAAGGCGAAGCTCATTACGATTTTCTGAAAGCCTCGAAAAATATAGATATAGTCTACGAGGATGAGAATATCATTCTGCTCAACAAAAAAGTCGGTTTACTGTCGCATCCCGACGATACCGAGTACTGCGACACCCTCATCACGAGAGTAAAACGGTATCTTTACGAAAAAGGCGAATACGATCCCGGCAACGAACAGTCTTTCGTGCCATCCCTCGTAAACCGTATCGACCGCAACACCTGCGGTATAGTTATTGCCGCAAAAAACGCTCAGTCACTGCGCATACTCAACAGCAAAATGAAAACACGTGAGCTTCACAAAATGT
Source organism: Acutalibacteraceae bacterium (assembly GCA_045537495.1). Classification (GTDB taxonomy): domain Bacteria; phylum Bacillota; class Clostridia; order Oscillospirales; family Acutalibacteraceae; genus UBA1425. The sequence goes on along the minus strand of JAZSPN010000024.1, from coordinate 17,344 downwards.
ACCTTTGCGTAGTACACGGAATCCCTCCGAAAAAAGAAGCACTTCTGAGCGGTTGGCTCTTAAAAGACGAAAAGAACAACAAGGTAACCGTATACGGCTCAAAACGTGAAGGTGCAAAGGAAATCAGAACAAAGTACCGCGTCCTTGATTCTCATAAGGGACTGAGTCTTGTGGAGATTGAGCTTCTTACGGGACGCACCCACCAGATAAGAGCCCACATGGCTTCGATCGGCTGTCCCCTTCTCGGCGACGGCAAGTACGGCACCAACGCCAAAAACCGTGTCCTCGGCTACAAAAAACAGTTTCTCTGTTCATATAAGCTGGTGTTCGATTTCACCGAAGATGCGGAAATTTTGTCATATCTGAATAATAAATCCTTCGAAATATCTGATATCTGGTTCGTCGAAGAGTTCAAAAACAGGAAATTATGGGAATAATCCACTGATTTCGGGCTCAAATTGTTAATTATTTGTAAAAATTCGCACATAATTACCTACTTTTTCGTCAATAGGTATTGTCAAAACTCTCAAAATGGTTTAAAATAAGACCGTTATGCCGGAATACCGGTCAATAATCAACGAAAAGGATGATTCAAGTGGCTAAAACTGAAAAAAGCAAGGCTGAGCTCTACCGTCAGGAACGTAAAGAGCGAATCGCCGGTGCAGCAAAGAAAAATGCAAAGAGAAGCAGAAAGCATCCCAATGCAGGCAAGGCTATCGGCCGTGTCATCGGCATTGTTCTTGTCGTGGCGGTTATCGCAGGTGCGGCTTTCGGCATTCTCAAGTCGGCAGGTGTCTTTGCACGTATGCAGACTGCACTCACCATCGGCGAAGATAAGGTCAGTGTTGCTGAATACGGATATATGTACTATATGCAGTATCAGCAGATCGTAAACAACGCACAGCAGTCCGAAAGCCAGTACGGATACAACATCTACGGCTTCGACTACACCAAGTCCCCCGAAGAGCAGGATTATCCCGGCTCACCGGAAGGCGAAACCCAGACATGGGCAGAGTACATCACAGATGCAACCGTAGATTATATGCAGGAATTCTATTCACTCTATAACAACGCTGTTGCAGAAGGCTACGTAACAACAGAAGAAGACCTCGCCGACATCGAGGAAAGCCTTGACACAATGCGCGAAACCGCTGCAAATGCAGGCGGTACGGGTGAAGGTGCAATCCAGCTTTCTCTCAATTCCTACCTTAAGCTTTATTACGGTGAAGGCATCAATGCAAACTTCCTTCGTAACCTTATGAAGAAGGAGCTCATCGTTCAGCGTTACAGCGAAGATAAGCAGAAGGGCTTCGAAGAAAAGTATACGGATGAAATCGTTGACGAACAGTACAACGAGGATCCTTCCGAGTACAATGTTGTTGACCTTCGTTTGTATGAATTCGCAAACGAAACACTCACTGCCGAAGACGGTGAAACGGAAGATGCTCTCAAGGCACGTCAGGAAAAGTCAAATGCCGAACAGGCAAAGAAGGCTGAAGCTCTTCTTTCCAAGGTAACGGATGAAGCTTCCTTCAACGATGCTGCCGAAGAGTACATTCACGCAAACGATGAAGAAAAAGCTGAAGAAACAGCAGAAGAAGCTACTGAAGAAACTGCTGAGGAAACAACCGAAGAAACTGCCGAAGAAACAGAAGAAGAAGCTCACGACCACGACAGCCAGACAAAGAGCTACGGCACTTCCAAGTCCTCTCTTACAAGCATATCCGAAGAATTTGCAAAATGGGCATTCGATTCCGCACGTAAGGCGGGCGACAAGAAAGTCATCACGACCGACAAGGCTTCCTATGCAGTATACCTTGTAAAGACTTCGTACGCTCAGGAATGTGTCGATGTACGTCACATTCTCTTCACAACGGTTGATCCCTCCACGGGCGAAGCTCTCGATGCCGATGCCGTTGCAGAAAAGAAAGCCCTTGCAGAAAGCGTTCTCGCCGACTGGAATGCTTCCGATAAGACGGAAGATGCCTTTGCAGCACTTGCCAACGAGCACACAGAGGATCCCGGCTCCGGCACAAACGGTGGTCTTTACGAAAAGGTTTATCCCGGTCAGATGGTTGACTCCTTCGACAACTGGATCTTTGACGAATCGAGAAATGTCGGCGATGTGGAAATCATCGAAAGTGACTACGGTTACCACATCATGTATTTCGTAGGCAACAAGGATCTCTCTTACCGTTCGACCATCCGTACCTCCAACACCCAGGACGATTACTCATCGTGGCTTGAAGCTGAACTCGAAAAAGAATCTGTTGCCGTCAGCAAGAACGAAGCAAATATGAAGAAGTCTTACGACAGAGCATATAAGCTTATCGATGCAACGGTAGCTTCCATTAACCAGAGCCAGAATTACTCTTATTAATCAACCACGGTCCGCCTCCGCAAATCACGGGGGCGGATTACATTTGAAAGGAAAAACGAATGTTTAAAATATTAGGACACAGAACAAGCATAATCTCCTTCATTCTGCTGGTCATCCAGATGATCGCCACGCTTTCTTGCGGTGATCCCGAAGGAACGCAGATCATCGTCAACGAAAACGCAACGAATCCCTTTATCCGCGAAGTCGGCGACACCGACATTTCCGCTCACCGTTCAGGCGCCGACATTGCTCCTCAGAACACTTTGATGGCTTTCGAAAAAGTCCTCAAAAACAACAAAAAGTACAAGGTCGATATCTATGAGTTCGACATTCAGATTACCAAGGACGGCCAGCTTGTTCTTCTCCACAACGACACCTACGATGCAACAAGCAACTCCAAAGAAGCTTTCGGAAGGTCAAACGTTTCTCCGAAGGATTACACCTTTGAAGAGCTCCAGGTACTCAACCTCGGCGAAAACTTCATGGACAAGGACGGAAACTATCCTTACCGAGGTCTTCGCGGAAAAGATATTCCGAAAAATCTCCGTGTTGTAACTCTCGACAGTATTCTCGATTACATCGAAAAGAATTCAAACGGTCAGTTCACCTATATCATCGAAATCAAGAGCAGCGGTATGTGGTGTGTAAAGGCTTGCGACAGACTTTATGAGGTCCTCAGCGAACGCAACCTCCTTAACCGTGCAATAACCGCTTCCTTCAACCCCATTTTTGCAATTTACAAGGACAAGACATATCCCGATATGCAGCGTTCCGCAAACATCGGTGAAGTTCTCAAATTCTACACCTACTGTCGCGGAAACTGGGATCTCAAGGATGCCGATGTCAAATACATTGCATTGCATATCCCCTACGGTGACAGCGTTTCAATCGGAGATCATATGATAATAAACATCGGAACAAAACAGCTTATAAACTATGCTCACAAGTACGACATAGCTGTTCAGTACTGGACCATCAATTCCGTTGACGATGCAGTTGAGCTTATCGAAAACGGTGCCGATGCAATTATGTCGGACGATCCCGGCATTGTTCTTGAAGCGTTTTCAAAGGCATTCAAATAATTTTTATACCCGAAGTCGCTCACGAACTTCGGGTATATTTGCGCCTGAAAAAAGCAAAAGATTCACAGTTTTTTACTTTTAAGCGCTTCTTTTTTGTCACTTTTTCTATTGTAAAAAAAAACCTTATGTGCTATTATTTAAGCAATCTTTTTAATGGTGATAGTATGAATGAATTCATAAAATCCTTAACGGCTCTTGCCGGTGCGATTCTTACCGTACTCGGGCTTGTGTCCTCTCCCTACGACAAGCCCATAGACTCTTCTCACGGCGGTGACCCCTTCATCGTCGAGGATGAATCGGGATGCTACTACACCTTCACGACCGGCTCCGGCATCGAAATAAGAAAGATAAAGAGCTTTTCCGATACCACCGTCATTGAGCAGAAAAAGGTCTTTTCCGTCGGCTCAAACGGCACCGTTTCCGCCGTGTGGGCTCCCGAAATACATAAAATCGGCAACCGCTGGTACATCATCTCGTGTGCAGTGTTCGATGCCGATACCGTTTCAAAGGGCACCATGCCCGAAGCCGCGGAATTCTCGGAGCATTCCGATTATTACAGATACGGCTTCGTTCTCGAAAGCGATACCGAGGATATCTTCGGCACCTATTCCTTCAAGGGAATTCTCTCACCGAACGGAATGAACAACATCGACGGCACCTACCTTGTAAAAGACGGTCGCCTCTACTACGTCTGCTCCGCATATCTCGATATCGCCCACCAGTGTATTCTTATCACCGAAATGGAAAATCCTTATAAACTCAAAGGCGAATCGGTAATTCTCTCACGTCCCGAGTATTCATGGGAAAAGAAAGGCTGGAAGGTAAACGAAGGTCCCGCCGTGCTTTACAACAACGATGACATTTTCATCGTCTATTCCGCAAGCGGATTCAGCTCGGGACATTATTCTCTCGGCATGCTGACTCTGAAAGGCGACAACGTCATGAACGGGAAGGACTGGAAAAAGAGTCCCGTCAAAGTTCTCTCTCGCCGTCCGTCAAAAAACATTTACAATGCAGGTCACTGCTCATTCCTTTACCGCGACGACGGCACATACATGGTCTATCATGCAACGTCCGAAAAGGCTTATTCTCAGTCACCAAGGCTTACTTATTTAAGGAAAGTCGAATTCATCTTTAACCGTCCGTTCTTCGGATAAAATCTAAGGGAGGATTTTTATGGCAACTTTCTTCAAGGCAATAGGAGCATTTTTCATGGCGCTGTGGTCTTTGATCACCTCTTTTTTCCCGATGTCCGACATGCGCATTGTCGCTGAGCCGACAGTTTTCGACTGCGGAAACGAATACTATTCCGTCGTATGGGCTACCTCTTTAAAAGGTACGGGTTACATCGAATACAGCTTCGAAGGCGAAACAAAACGCATCTACGACGCCGTGTCGGGAATCATCTCCACCGATGACACCGTTCATCAGGTTCTTGTTCCGAAACGTGAGCTTTCGGAAAATTCATACAAGGTCGGCTCTCAGTACGTTGCTTTCAAGTACGGCTATTCCGCCGCAAAAGGAAAGTCCGTCGAAAGCGCTACATATAATTTCAAGGGTGTGCCGTCCGCTGAAAAAGTCAATATTCTGGCTATTTCCGACATCCACGGAATGGAAAATCTGATGTACAAATCACTCTCCCATTTCAACGATGCACCCGACCTTCTCGTTCTGCTCGGCGACATCGTCGATGCCCTCGAAACCAAGAGCACTTTCATCAAGTACATTTTAAAAGATGCCGCCGATCTCAGCCACTCCGAAATCCCCGTTATTTTCACGCGCGGAAATCACGAAACCCGCGGTGAGTTCGGTGCTCAGATGCTCCGATACTTCCCCTATCACACAAACGAATTCTACTATACGTTCAGCTTCGGCCCTCTCAGTGCAATCGTTCTCGACTCGGGCGAAGACAAGGAAGATTCTCACAAGGAATATGACGGTCTTGTCGATTTTGCCTCCTACCGTGAAAAGCAGTATAACTGGCTCTGCTCTCTCGATGAAAGCGTTTACGGCGATGCCGAATACAAGCTTGCGTTCAGTCACGATCCCACGTTGACGGATCATTTCGGCAAGGACTGGACCGCTCCGCTCATCTCGCTCGGCACCGATCTCATCGTCGGCGGTCACTACCACAAATCCGAATTCACGGACGGTGCGCTTCCCGTTTTCATCGACTGCGGAAAAGACGATCCCACCACCTTTGCCGCTTCCATGATCACCCTGGAAAACGGAAGCATCCGTATGCTCACCATCGATAACAACGGCAACGTTCTTTTAGATAAAACAATATCTCATTAAGGAAGTGTCTTTAAAATGCAAACCCTTCTCAGCTTATCCGTCGCACTTTTTGCAGGACTCATGCTTTCCCGTCCCGCAAAGCTTGTAAAGCTCCCCGCCGTCACGGCTTACCTCGTGGCAGGTATCATCGTAGGTCCGTATCTGCTCGGCTCCTTCGGAATTCCGGGACTCGGTTTTACAAGTATGAGCGATATCAAAACGTACAGCCTGCTTTCCGACGTGGCTCTCGGTTTCATCGCTTTTTCAATCGGCAATGAATTCCGTCTTGCACAGCTCAAACAGACGGGAAAACAAGCCACCGTCATCGGTATTATTCAGGCGGTATTCACGACGCTCGTTGTCGATGTCGCTCTCATCGGGCTTCATTTTATAATTCCCGACAAGCTTCCGCTTCCTTCCGCAATCGTTCTCGGCGCCGTGGCTTCCGCTACCGCACCCGCCGCAACCCTCATGGTTGTCCGTCAGTACAAGGCGAAAGGTCCTCTCACCGACATCCTTCTTCCGATTGTTGCTCTCGACGATGCCGTCGGACTTATCCTTTTCGCCGTTTCTTTCGGTGTCGCAAAGGCTCTGATTTCCGGTCACGTGGATATGATTTCCGTTATTCTCGAGCCCGTTCTCGAAGTCGTGCTGTCACTCGCCCTCGGATTCCTCATGGGTGTTTTCTTCACCTTCTTCGAAAAATTCTTCCACTCACGTTCAAAACGTCTTTCGATGTCGGTAACCTTCGTATTCATCACCGTTGCACTTTCCATGGTCGAATTCGATATCGGCAGAGTTCATGTATCATTTTCTTCGCTTCTCGTCTGCATGATGCTCGGCACCGTCTTCTGCAACATGTGCGACTTCTCCGAAGAGCTTATGGACAGAGTTGATCGCTGGACCGCTCCGCTTTTCATTCTCTTCTTCGTAATCAGCGGTGCTGAGCTTGAGCTTTCCACCTTCAAGGACATTCTCGTTGTTCTCATCGGCGTTGTTTACATCGTAACTCGTTGCCTCGGAAAATACTTCGGTGCAAGACTCAGCGCTAAATCCGTCAAATGTGACAGCAATATTGTAAAATACCTCGGCATTACACTGTTCCCGCAAGCGGGTGTCGCACTCGGAATGGCCATTAAAGCGGAAACTCTCGGTCCCGAAGGTATTATCGTTACAAATATCATCCTCTTCTCCGTTTTGATTTATGAGCTTGTCGGTCCCTTCCTTACAAAAATCGCTCTTCATAAAGCAGGAGAAATTGAGCCCGAAGGCAAAACAAGTGCCCGTGTTCTCCCCGAATAAAACAGCAATATAACAAAAGTGACTTGCATAGGTGTTTCCGATGCAAGTCACTTCATTTTATTAATTCAATTTATACGTTGAATCTGAACAGCACAACGTCGCCGTCCTTCATGACGTATTCCTTACCTTCACTTCTGACAAGACCTTTTTCTTTTGCGGCAGCCATTGTTCCGCAAGCTACAAGATCTTCAAACGCTATTACCTCGGCACGGATGAAGCCTCTTTCAAAATCGGAATGAATCTTACCTGCTGCCTGAGGTGCCTTTGTTCCCTTCTTGATAGTCCATGCTCTGACCTCGGGTGTACCCGCCGTAAGATAGGATATAAGACCGAGTAAATCGTAGCTTCTCTGAATAAGGAGATCAAGACCGCCGTTTTCAACACCGATTTCGGAAAGGAACATTTCCTTCTCGTCATCGTCAAGCGATGCAATCTGAGCTTCAAGCTCCGCACAGATGGGAAGCACCTGAGATCCCTCCGCCGATGCAATTTCGCACACCGCCTTGTATCCCGGATTATTTTCGATGCCGCCCGCAAAGTCCTCTTCGCTCATGTTGCAGGCATAAATTACAGGCTTGTCCGTAAGAAGTGCAAGCTCGGAAAGAAGCTTCTTCTCGTCATCGCTCATCTCCACGTTTCTTGCCGAAACACCGTTTTCAAGTTCGGTTTTAAGACGCTTTAAAAATTCAATTTCTCCTGCAAGCGACTTATCCCCCTTCATCGCCTTTGTGCCTCTGTCAATTCTTCTTTCGAGAACTTCGAGGTCGGCAAAAATAAGCTCAAGATTTATTGTTTCAATATCACGCGACGGATCAATGCTTCCGTCAACGTGGATGATGTCGTCATTTTCAAAGCAGCGGACCACGTGGATAATCGCATCCATTTCACGGATATGCGACAAGAACTTGTTGCCGAGTCCTTCCCCCTTCGAAGCGCCCTTGACAAGTCCCGCTATATCGACAAATTCAATGACCGCGGGAGTTATTTTTGCAGGATTGTACATTTCCGCAAGCTTGTCAATTCTGGGATCGGGTACCGATACCACACCGACATTGGGTTCAATCGTGCAAAAAGCATAGTTTGCCGACTGTGCGCCTGCATCTGTAATTGCGTTAAAAAGTGTACTTTTGCCGACATTGGGCAATCCGACGATACCGAGCTTCATATATATTAGTCCCTTCAAATAAATTACTGTATCGGGAGTATTATAACATTATATACGGGACTTTTCAACTGTCAGGGCATAAAAACTTGAACTTTCCTTTTTTATGTATTATAATATAATGAATAATCTTTTCAGTGAGGGTGTACGATGAACGAACTGTTTTCAAGAAGCAATATGCTCCTTCCCGATAATGCCGAAGAACGTCTTCGAAACAGCAGTGTTATCGTTTTCGGACTCGGCGGTGTCGGCTCTTACACCGCGGAAGCCCTTTGCCGAAGCGGTATCGGTGCACTCACTCTTGTGGACAGCGATACGGTTTCCGACTCCAACCGCAACCGTCAGCTTTTTGCCCTGACCTCGACTCTCGGAAAAGAAAAAACTCTTGTCGCAAGAGAAAGACTTCTCGACATAAACCCCGACTGTAAAATTGATATCATAAATCAATTTGTGCTTCCCGAAAATGCAGATGAAATCTTCACACGTGACTTTGATTATATAGCCGATGCTATCGACACGGTGAGTGCCAAAATTGCTCTTGCCGTTATTGCTCAGAAAAAAAACATTCCGATAATCTCTTCCATGGGGACGGGGAACAAGCTTGATGCTTCACGCTTTCGGGTGTCCGACATCAAAAAAACCTCGGTCTGTCCTCTTTGCAGAGTTATGCGACGTGAGCTGAAAAACCGCAACATAGATAAGCTTACCGTTGTCTGGTCCGATGAGCAGCCGATTAAGCCTTTCATGGGCTCTGAGCACCTCGCAAAACGAAGCATTCCCGGAAGCGTTTCCTTTGTGCCTCCCGTTGCAGGTATGCTTATGGCGGGCAAAATAATACTCGATCTGGCAGGTGTTAATGATGAAATATAATACAGCCCTTCGCCTTACCGCACTGTTCTCGGCCTTGCTGATTCTGTTTTTATCCGCGGGCTGTGGCGGTAATTCTCCCGTTGATGACGAATCACAGACGGATGTTTCCGTGTCGTTTTCTTCCGACCTTCCGAAAATCGAGTATAATGAGCTCCGACTGCCGTATTCAAAGCCCGACAGTCTTGATCCGTTTTCTTCGAAAAGCACTTTGAACCGCCATCTTGCGACTCTTATGTATGACAGTCTTTTTACCGTCGGCGAAACCTATGATGCCGTTCCCGTTATAGCTTCTTCATATACGGGCGACGGATATACAATTTCGGTCACTCTCAACGAGGGTGTTTACTTCACCGACGGCAGTGAAATGACGGTGAACGATGTAATTTATTCATTCGAAAAAGCAAGGGAATCCTATGCGTATTCGTCACGTCTTGCAAATTTTGAATCGGCAACCGCTACGGGATCAAACGGACTTTTCTTTATTCTCAAAAAACCTGATCCTTATGCCGCTTCGTGCCTCGATTTTCCGATAATCAAAATGGGAACCGCTATTGACGACGTCAAAAAAATAGGTGAAGCGCTTTCCGAAGATGAGCAGGACCTTCCTTCAAAAAGCATCGACAAGCAAGTTCCCGTCGGAAGCGGAAGATTCCTTCTCGTCTACGAAGAAGGCGAATCCGATCCCACGCTTGTCGCTCATAACAGACGCTTCGGCAGCTTCTTCCCCGAAATAAACGAAATAAAGCTTGTCAATATCACCGATTCAAGTGCACTCTTTTACAGTCTTGAAATAGGAAACATAAGCTTCGCCTTCGACGATCTTTCAAGCGGTATTTACACAAGAGTTAATGCAAACACGGTTGAATATCCTCTTAACAATCTGATTTACGTGGGACTTAATCAGGACGATCCCGCGCTTGCCAACCACGTAATCAGAAGAGCCATCGCTCTTTCCATAGATCGCGAAAACATTCTCAACATCGCTTTCCAGGGACACGCACAAATAACCTATTCCCCCTTCAATCCACTTTGGCAGCCCATAAGCGAATTTACGCCTCAGAACACTTACAGCCGTGAAAATGCCAAAGAAATTCTCGAAAAGGCAGGTTATAACCTGAAGAACACTTACGGTTACAGAAATAACGGCAGACTGAGCCTTACATTCTCCATGATCGTTTGTGAAGGAAACAATTTTAAGCTTACCGCCGCAGAACAGATCAAAAAGAGTCTTGCCGCGCTTGACATAAACGTAGATATACGTGTTCTCCCCACCGAAGACTTCCTCGATGCCGTTGAACTCGGTCATTTTGATATGTACATAGGAGAAGTAAACCTTCTCCCGAATATGAGCCTTGATTCCTTCTTCGGTGAAAAAGGCGCAATGGCACACGGTATATGGGCAAGGAGTGCAGCCGATGCTTATTACGGCTTCCTTTCGGGCGAAAATTCTCTCAGTGACTTTATGACGGCATTCGAAAACGAAGTACCGTTCATTCCTCTTTGCTTCAGAAACGGTATTGCCGCCGGCGTAAAAGAGCTCAGCAACACTACCGAAGCGAGATACAGCGACTTGTTCGAAGACATCGAAACGTGGCATTTCTGATTGCGGTGTAAAATATGGAACTGAAAGACAGCGTACAATTTATAAAAGGTGTCGGCGGAAAACGTGCCGAGTTATTCAAAAAGCTCGGTATAACCACCGTCGGTGATCTTCTGTTCTTTTTTCCGAGAGCGTACGAGGATTGGAGCAAAATCTGCACCATACGCGATGCCTCCATTGGAGATTTCTGCTGTATACGCGCCGTTGCCGACAGAACACCGCTTGAACAGAGAATCAGAAAAGGTCTGACAATATACAAAACCAACGTCACCGACGGTACGGGTGTTTTAAAAATCACCATTTTCAACAACCGTTTCGCCGCCGAAAAAATAAAAGAAGGCGAAGAATATCTTTTCTTCGGTCGCATATCGGGAAATCTTCTGACAAAAGAAATGTCTTCACCCGCCGTCGAAAAATCGGAACGCAACGACAGAATCCGTCCGATATACAAACAGACCGAAGGTCTTACTTCCAAAATCATAGAAAATGCCGTCATGAACGCTCTCTCCTCCTGCAAGGAGAAAATCCCCGAGAGTCTTCCCTCTCACCTTCGTGACAAATACTGCCTTTGCACACTGACAGATGCCCTTTGCAATATACATTTTCCGATCGATGCCGATTATGCCGATGCCGCACGGCGCCGACTCATCTTCGAAGAGCTTCTGACGCTGAGCCTCGGACTGAGGCTCATGGGCGGTATCAAGAGAAAAAAAGCATCTCTTTCTCTGCAAAACGATTACACCGACGAATTCATATCGTCGCTGCCGTTTACGCTGACTCAGTCACAGCTCGATGCCGTCAGAACAATCGCACTCGGCATGTCCGATGAAGTTCCGATGAACAGACTTTTACAAGGCGATGTCGGTTCGGGAAAAACCGTCGTCGCCGCCGCCGCAATATATAACGCCGTCAGAAACGGAATCCAGTCCGTTTTCATGGCGCCGACCGAAATTCTTGCCGCACAGCATTTTAACACCCTTTCAAAAATGTTCGGCTACCACGGCATAACACCCGTACTCCTTACGGGCTCCGTAAAGGCTTCCCGAAAAAAGCAACTTCTTTCTCAAATAGAAAACGGTGAAGCCTTGGTCGTCGTCGGCACTCACGCCGTCCTTTCCGACAATGTCGTATTCAAAAATCTCGGTCTTGTCATCACCGATGAACAACACCGTTTCGGAGTCGAACAACGTGCCGTTCTCGGCAAAAAAGGCAAAAACCCCCACGTTCTCGTCATGTCCGCAACTCCGATTCCGAGAACACTCGCCCTTATGATTTACGGAGATCTCGACATTTCCGTACTGAAAGAGCTTCCGTCGGGCAGAAAGCCCGTGCACACGTATTCCGTCACTACCGATAAAAGGGAACGTGCTCTCAATTTTGTGAAACAGCACCTCGACAAGGGACTTCAGGGGTATGTTGTCTGTCCCCTCGTCGAAGACGGTGAGCTCGACTTACTCTCTGCCGAAACTTATGCTCAGAATCTGAAAGACGGTATTTTCAGGGATTACTCCGTCGGTCTTCTGCACGGAAAAATGCACCCTCGCGACAAAGATGCCGTCATGCAGGATTTTTACAGCGGAAAGCTTCAGCTTCTTGTTTCCACAACGGTAATAGAAGTAGGTGTCGATGTCCCGAACGCCGTAATCATGGTTATTGAAAATGCCGAAAGATTCGGTCTTTCTCAGCTTCATCAGCTCAGAGGCCGTATCGGCAGAGGTTGCGAAGAATCCACCTGCATCCTCATTTCCGATGCTTCAAACCCCGAAGCACAGCGAAGACTTAATACCATGGTAAAAACAACCGACGGTTTCAAGATTGCCGACGAAGACCTCAGAATGCGAGGTCCCGGTGATTTTTTCGGAACGAAACAGCACGGACTTCCTGAGCTTCGCATTGCTAACATGCTTACAGACTCTCAGCTGTTAAGTGAGGCCGCTTCCGCCGCACAGGAAATTCTCTCGAAGGATCCCGACCTTACCTCTTCGGAAAATAAAGGTATCCGACGCGGTGTCATACGACTGTTTTCACGCTTATCCGACGGTTCCATGAACTGATTGTTGCAAAACGGACGAAAATTTGTTAAAATATATTGTTATCGTTTACGGGAGGTGAAGTGACATTAACTTTATTTTCAAAATAATTGCTTATTTCGGAATTCAGATACGACGTCATCTCAGAAAGTTTCTCCGCAAGCTGAAAAAATCACTTCATGCACCTCTTTCTCCCGTTTTTGCTTTTTTCAAGATTCTTTATCTTGCAATTGATTTCTATCTCGTTAGAGCGGTCAAAAATGCCAAAACCGAACGCGACACCCTAAGACGGGAAATCAGTTCCGCTTCCGTACATCTCAAAAAGGCAAGGAAGAAAAGCCTGTCGACCTTTTTCCGCGTTCTGTCGCACTATGTTGCACTCGCACTCGTACGACACAAAAAGTATTTCAGATCGGCATTCAATACCGTTCTTCCTCTTGCCATGGTTGCGGTTTTAATATTCGAAATAAACTATCTGAACAGATTCACCTACGCACTCGAAGTCAGATACTCAGGTCAGACGATCGGTTATATATCGAACGAATCTGTATATCTCGATGCCCGAAACATGGCTCTCGACAAGCTGTCAGTAGGTCTTGACACTCAGAATCAGGACCTTCTCGACACTCCCGAATACAAGCTGTCCCTCGTCACATCGAACAAGCTCATCGACTCCGCATCTCTCAGCGACAACCTGATAAACGCATCAGACAAAAATATAACCAACGCCTGCGGCATCTTCATCGACGGTGAATTCCTCTGTTCGGTCAAAAACGAAAACGATGCCCGAAGCGTATTCAATACGATTCTTGAAACCGTGCCGACGGATAATCCCGATGCAACGCTCGGATTTCTCGAGGAAATCGACTATATTCAGGGGCTGTATCCCGACGATGAGCATACAATGTGGGATGCCGAAAGGCTCTTCGAAAAGCTGAATTCTCCGAAATCCGAAGCGGTTTATTACATTGCACAGCCCGGAGATTCATTTTCAAAAATCGCTTCCGAACACGGTTTAACCACGGGTGAGCTTAAAATCATGAATCCTCAGCTCGGCGATACAATTCTCATCGGAACTATACTTCTCGTTGCTGAGCAGAAAAATCATGTCACCCCCAAGGTTACCTATACCGAGGTTTTCAGGGAGGAGGTCGAATTCCCCGTCGAAGTCACCTACAATCCGAAGCTTTTCTCGGGTGATAAACGAATTATCAGAGAGGGACGAAACGGCACCGATCTCGTTACCGTCAGTGTCACAACCGTAAACGGCGAGGTTTACGACAGAGAAGAAATTGACAGGGTAACTCTCGTTGAAGCGATCAGCAAAAAGGTTGAGCTCGGTACCGCCTCGGGAAATTATTACGGCGGACAGACTTCGTCGAGAGGTTTTGTGTGGCCGACACCGACTGCAAGAACGATAAGTCAGCGTTTCGGAAGATACGGACACAAAGGACTCGACATAACGACAAGCCGTGCCAGCGGTCACACAATAGTTGCATCTGCTTCGGGTACGGTTGAAATTGCGGGATCTACGGGTAACAGCTACGGAGTTCAGGTCCTGATAAACCATGGAAACGGTGTAAAAACACGCTATGCTCACTGTTTATCCGGCTCAGTGGTTGTCCGTCCAGGTCAGTACGTTTCGGCAGGTCAGAAAATAGCAAAAATCGGATCTACCGGAAATTCAACGGGACCTCACCTGCACTTCGAAGTAATTGTAAACGGCAGGTTTGTAAATCCCCTCAATTACGTTTCAAGGTAAAATTTATAACCAAAATATGCACCCCGAAAGCACAGCTTTCGGGGTGCATATCATTTTGCAGACAAAGGGCAGTATCCCGAGGGATACTGCCCTGTTCAAAAGGAGTTATCAGTTTTTGGGAAGCATTTTGCCGTCTTCACCGAACATATAAGAGCCTGCCGGGAAGCCGTATGCGTTGTCTTTGTCAACGTACCATGTACGTCCTGTTACAAGATAACCTGCACTGCGGTTGTAGTAGTAGTCACCGTCGATCTCGATAAGACCGAGTCCCTTCTGCGGTACACCGTCAACGTAGTAGTAGAGAACACCGTTCTTTTCTACGAGGCCGTTGAGGTAAAGCATCTTGCCGTCTTCGCCGAAGTTGTAGGAACCTGCGGGGAAGCCGAATTCGTTATCTTTGTCAACGTACCATGTACGTCCCGTTACAAGGTAACCGGCGCTTCTGACATAGTAGTAGTCACCGTCGATCTTGACAAGTCCGAGGCCCTTCTGTGCTACACCGTCAATATAGTAGTAAAGAAGACCATCCTGCTCAATGATACCCGTAAGGATCATCTTACCGTCGGCTGCAAAGTGGTAGGAGCCTGCTGCAAGACCGTAATCATTATCCTTGTCAACGTACCATGTGCGTCCCGATACAAGGTAGCCTGCGCTTCTGACATAGTAGAAGCTTGTGCCGATCTTGATAAGTCCGAGGCCCTTCTGAGGTACGCCGTTTACATAGTAGTAGAGAACACCGTTTTCTTCAACGATACCGTTGAGAGTGATCATCTTACCTTCTTCATCGAAACGGTAGGAACCTGCCGGGAAGCCGTAATCATTGTTTCTGTCAACGTAGTAGGAAGCGTTGGAAACAACATAACCTGCACTTCTTACATAGTAGTAATTGCCGTCAACCTTGATAAGTCCGAGGCCCTTCTGGATTTCGCCGTCGATTGCATAGTAGACCGTGCCCGTTGAGGAGTCTGTGAATACACCCGTGATTGCACCGATAAGTCTGCCTTCTGCATCAAATTCATAAGCGCCAACCCATCTGCCGTTATGAGCGATTGCACGTGTGCCGGTGCAGTACAAGCCGTTGTTTTCGAAGTAATACTTTGCACCGTCGATTTCTGCCCAAGCATTCTTATAATACTTAGCACAGTAGTAGTAACGGATACCGTCGGACTCATATGCCCATGCACCAAGACACTTACCCTTTTCGCCTTCGAATCTGTAGTCGCGGCCTGCAAGAGTTACCGTTCCTGTTGCTGCATATCCGTTGCCTCTGAAGTAATGCCAGTCGTCACCGATCTGTACCCATGCGGATTTTGCAGGAATGTTGGAAAGGATGTACATCCAACCGTTTGCATCTTCGAATAATCCGTCGTAGAGGTTGTTTGCGAGATATGCACCGTTCTCGTCGAATGTGCAGATCTTGCCGTCGATGAGGTGAGAACCTGTAAGCTTAACGCCGTCTACATAGTAGCAGCTGTTGTCATCGCTCCAGCCGTCGCCGACGACAACACCGTCAACGTAGTCCTTGCCGTCTTCGTATGTTCCGTTGAAGAGATCTCCGCAAGCTGTACACTTAAGAACACCGTCAACGAAGTCGTAGCTGTGTCCTGTTGCGGGAACCGTGGTGCCCCAATCGATGACGGAGCCGCAAACGTCACAGTATGTCTTTCCTTCGCAACCGTCTTCGGTACATGTTGCAGCGACATCGTCAACTGCTGTTACTGTATGAGCGTGCCAGGGATTTACAACGTCGTTGATCATTGTTTCAAGGGAGATGCTTCCGTCGAATGCGCCGTAGAATCCGGAGAGGTCTGCATCCGTGTATGTAACCTTACCGCTTATTACATCACAGTCAAATGTTACTACGGGGCAGTACTTTGTAGCATACTGTTTGTCTGCAGAAACACCTGTGCCCTCTGCATCCCATGACCACAAACGTGCGGGAATGCTTACGAGAACTGTTTCGTCAGCATCGGCATCGCCCGTCTTTGTAATAGTGATTGTTGCGATATTTGAGATATCGTTGAAGCTGTATTCTGCCTCAAATCCGTCTGCTACGATCATGTGATCGAGTTCCCATGTGTTTGCCGTGTTGAGATAAAGCTCTGCTGTTACCGTGTCAATCTTTTCGATATCGTCTGTTACGATGTCAACATAGTATACAGAATCTGTTTCGGGAACATTGTTAAGGTCGTTGTGGCCTGCAAGTGTTACCGTGGGAGCAGCGGATTTTGCCGCAACCGTAATCTCCTTGGTAAGCTTTGCGAAGTTGCCGAGCTTGTCGGCGATCTCGAAGCATACGGAGTGTACACCGTCGGGAAGGATGATGCTGTCCATCGAGATTGTGGAACCTGCCGCCTTGATGTTTTCGATCTTGTTGCCGTCAACATAGATAGCTGCCGTTGAATAATCAAGACCGCTTGTGTTGGAAGCTGCAACGTCTGCTACTGTTGCCGAGAAAGCAACTTCGTTTGTTGCGACAGTCTGTCCGTTAAGCTCAACTGCCGTGTCCTGAAGAACATAGGAGGGAGCGCTGATAACGGGAGCATCTCTGTCATCAACTGCTGCACTGTAATCAAGAGTTACATCGTCAATGTAGAATGTGATGTTCTTTGCGGTAAGGTCTGTTGTTCCGCAGAAGAACTGAATGAATGCGGGATAGTAGTTGCTTCCGCCGTCAACAAGTGTTCTGTTGGCGGATTCCAAAACTGAAGAGCCGTGATAATTTGCCGTAAGCGGGATATTGATATAAATCCAACCTGCTTCGGGGATCTTTGCACCGCTGATAGCAGAGAACTTGGATCCGTCGGGAAGAAGCATATATGTATAGCTTGTATTGAGTGCAGCATCAGCCGATGCGCCGTTGGAGTCTGTAAGACGGA
>JAZSPN010000066.1:0-20340 GCA_045537495.1 Acutalibacteraceae bacterium | reverse complement strand
ACAGCCCTCCTTGTGTAAAGGAGGGTGGCAAATGCGTAGCATTTGACGGGAGGATTGACAGTAAAAAGTCGGTTTTATATTAATTTTATTTTTATAGCAATCCCTCAGTCTTTTGCTTCGCAAATGACAGCTCCCTTTACTGGAGGGAACCTTATAATTTGTGCTGAATTTTGGCACTTTCTTCTGAATTTACTCACAGACTTTTGTCATAAATTCCAAAAGTCTGTACTCACCAAAACGCCTCCCCTGTGCAAGGGGAGGTGTCAAAACGAAGTTTTGACGGAGGGGTTGTCGAAAAAGATAAATTCATCTGAATTAAAATAAGAAGAAGCTGTCATTCGCTTCACGCACAACAAAGAAACCGATGAAATCAATCATCGGTTTCAACTGTTTATATCCTTATTTCCCGGCGAAACGCATCGTCATTTCGAGAATACGTTTTACGCACTTTTCGAGGTCGGCGCGTGTAAGCTCACCCTTATCGTAAGCGGCGCGAAGGTCGTCGGGATAACCGCAGGGCATCTTCATGTCGTTACCCGCCTTTACCTCCTTGACGGGATCGTTCTTGACGCCCCAGTCAGTTTCGACCATACCGCCAAAGCCCCATTCACCGCGGAGAATACCCGTTATAAGCTCATAGCTTTCGGAGGTATGCTGACCGTTGATGCGGTTGTAGGAGGTCATCACCGTCCAGGGATCAGCCTCTTTCACGACGATTTCGAAGCCCTTGAGATAGATTTCGCGAAGCGCTCTTTCGGAAACACGTGCATCGATGTCGTATCGGTTGGCTTCCTTGCTGTTGCAGGCGAAATGCTTTATTGAAACGGCGGTACCCGAGGACTGAACACCTCTTGTGAGAGCGGCGGCACTCTTGCCCGAAAGAACGGGATCCTCGGAGTAGTATTCGAAGTTTCTTCCGCAGAGGGGATCTCGGTGGATGTTGAGTGCGGGAGCGAGCCAGATGCCGATGTTGTTTTCGCGGATTTCAAGACCTGCCGCGGCACCGACTTCGAAGATGAGGTCGGGGTCCCATGTGCAGGCGAGAAGTGTGGCGCAGGGCCACGCCGTGGTGGGAATACCCGTTTTCGGTTCAAGACGAAGACCGGCGGGACCGTCGGCAGTCGGAATGGGAGGAACGTCGAGGCGTTCAAGACCGCCGAAGCAACCCGTATTTGCGACACCCGTGGGAGCGTGGCCGCCGACGAAGTCCATGAGCTCATCCTCGGTGAACTGAGCGATGAACTCGTCGAGAGTGACTGAAACGCCGACTTCATCGAATTTAACCGTTTCAAAGGGAGCCTTTGCCGAGGAGGGCTCATTGACGGCATAGAAATACTCTTCTTCCCCCGTGGGGAGAGCTTCAAAAGTGCCGTCGGAAAGCATGCGTTTTGCGAGTTTAAACGGCTTGCACCAATTTCGGAGCTGTTCGGTGACGGTGTCTTCGGCGACGGTGTAGACGAAGTCGGACTTTACGGTATCGCGAAGAGAGGTGCCGAGATGGAATGTATAGTCGCCTTTTTCGAGGACGTAGGCGGATTTTGCGATTTTGCCGAGATCGTCGAAGCTTGCCATCGAGTTTATGTCGAAGGAGAGAACGACGGTTTCACTCTCCGAGGGAGAGAGAAGCTTCGTTTTTTTGTAAGCGCAAAGAGCCTTGGCGGGCTTGCCGAGCCTGCCTTCGGGAGCGCTGTAATAGAGCTGAACGACCTCTCTTCCCGCGACGGTGCCCGTGTTCGTTACGGTGGCGACGGCAAAAATCTTTCCGTCACTTGAAAAAAGGTGAGGGGAGCTTACGTCGAAGGTGGTGTACGAAAGACCGAAGCCGAAGGGGTAACGCACCGAATCCTTCATGGAGGGAATCGTTTCGAAGTAGCGGTAACCGACATAGATATCGTCGGAATAGTCGATATAGCGGAAGCTTTCCCGGAATTCATCCTTGCAGGGGTAGCAGTCGTAGGATTTTGCAATTGTATCGGCCATTTTGCCCGAAGGGTTGACGTCGCCGCAGATGACGTCGGCGATTGCCGAACCGCCTTCGATACCGCCCTGCCAGGCGAAAAGAACGGACGAAACACCGTCTTTTTCCGCAAAGAATTCACAGTCGACGGTAGCGCCCGAGTTGATGACGATGATGACCTTTTTGAACTTCTCACAAAGAGAGTCGATGAGATTCTTTTCCGTGTCGGAAAGATAGTAATCACCGCCCTGAGGTCTTCGGTCAACGCCTTCCGCGGAAAAACGGCTTACGGTGAAAATCGCGGTCGTCGCCCAAAGAGAAGCCGATTCAATCAGAGAAGCGGGAACATCGGGCTCTTTTACGTGCATGCTTGCAAAGGTGTCGTAGGTCATGTCATCGCGCTCTGTGCAGAATTCCATGGCGTTGACGACACTCCATCTCTCGTCGATCTGTTCGGGAGTGAGAACGTTCACGCTTTCCTTTTCAACGTAATCCTTGTAGAAATCGACAAGGGGCATGAAAATCTTTACCTTGCCATCTTTTTCCTTTTCGCAAAAGCCCTCATAGATGTTGCGGACATACGGAGAATGGACATCACCGCTGCCTCCTCCGCCCTTGATATATTCAATGGTTGCCTTGCCGAAAAGAGCTGTTTTTTCGCCCTTCGAAAGAGGCAGAGCACCGTCTTCGTTTTTGAGAAGCACGGTACCTTCTCCTGCCGCCTTGCGTGACAGACGGATGTGCTTTTCGGATGCGGTACAGCATCTGCCGTCATCACCGAGGGGAATACAGGGCTGATATCTGTATCTTGCGTATTTATCCAATGTTAAAACCTTCCTTTTAAAAAAGTATACTTAATTATATCACGAAAGGTGTAATAATCAAGCAAATAATGTTGATATTTAAGGCGGAATAAGCTATAATTCATAAAGAACGGAGGTTTTTGCATGACAACTTCTTTTGCAGATTCAATAAGATTTCAAAAAGACGGAAAGCTTCGCATAATGCACATAACCGATACGCATCTGAGTGACGACAACATTGATGCGTCACTTTTTCTCATCGGCGAAGCGGTAAAGCTCGACAGGCCCGATGTCGCCGTAATCACGGGGGACAACGTGGACAATTCCGACGATCCCGAAAAGACCGTGGCTTACATCGACAGACTGATGGGTATTTTTGACAAAGAGGATATCCGCGTTGCCGTAACCTTCGGAAATCACGACTCCGAACGGGGTGCCATGACGAGGAAACAGCTCATGGAGCGTTATAATACGCATAAATGCTCACTGTGTCACGGCGACGGATACTACGATACCGATTGCGGAACGTACCGAGTCCCCGTGATGAACAGGGACGGCAGTAGAATTGCGTTTAATCTGTGGATATTCGACTCCAACGACTACGACGAAAAGGGACGTTACGGCTGTGTCCTCGAAAATCAGGTGGAATGGTACAAAACGGCTTCCGATGAGGTTACCGCCTCGAATAACGGCGAAAAGGTGTATTCACTCGCGTTCCAGCACATGATCGTTCCCGAGGTCTACGAGGCTCTCAGAAAGGTGAAATTCAGAACGCTGTACTCCTTCCCCCACATGTACGAAAAGAAGGACTACTACACCTTCGACAGGAACAATCTCAACTTCGGAACGTTCAACGAAACGCCGTGCTGCGGCTATTACAATTACGGACAGTTTACAGCCATGGCGGAAAAGGGCGACGTGCTGGCAATTTTTTCGGGACACGACCACACGAACGCGTTCGGAGTAAGATACAAGGGCATCGACATCGTGAATTCGCTCAGCACACGTTCACAGAGCGACAGATTTTCCTCTCAGTACGGTTACCGCATGATCGAAATCGACGAAAACGACACCGCCCGTTATACCTGCCGTGTAGTCCGCTGGTACGACATGATAACGCCGAAGAATTATAAAAAGTACAAGGATACGGAAAATTACGGTACGGCACGGAACGTTGCAAAAAACGGCGCGGTGCAGAAGTGCATCATGAAGCTTGCGCACACGGCAACGCACCTTCTCACGGGCAGACGCACGACATATAAAGACTGAAAAAAGTGAAAAATGTTGACTTTTACATTCTAAAGTGGTAACATATTCGCATATTACAAAACTGTTCAGGAGGACATCATGTTCGACAGCAAGCTTTACAACGAAGAAACCGATGCTCTGTTTGATGCCATTCTTTCTCTGAAAAGCAAGGAAGACTGTTACCGCTTCTTCGAAGATATCTGTACCATCAAGGAAATCCGCGACATTGCTCAGCGTCTTGAAGTTGCAAAACTTCTCAACAACGGCGAAACGGTAGCCTCAATCGCACAGAAAACAGGTGCATCCACCACCACGGTTTCAAGAGTCAACCGCTGCCTCAACTACGGTGCAGGCGGTTATGCCCTCATTTTTTCCGACAAAGGCGATAAATAAAAATTACTCTTGATTTTTTTCGGCGTTTATATTATAATAATCGGGTAATCGCCGGTGTGATGGAATTGGCAGACGTGCTGGACTCAAAATCCAGTGGTAGCGATACCGTGCGGGTTCGACCCCCGCCACCGGCACCAGAAGCACGGCTTCCTATCGGAAGCCGTGCTTTTGACTGTGATAAAGTCGTCACAACGTGCATAACTTCATTATAAAGCAAAACACATAGTTGCTTTCAATGAGTCGCCTTGTGTTGCTATGATTTTATTTAAGTTAAATATTTACATGCACTTGCCCCTTTTTTCGCCTCTCGCCGTACCTTTGTACTGCTTCGGGCGAAAGAAAGGGGCATCTGACTTCCTTTCTCGGCAGTCACGCTTTTATGCCCGAAGTGAAAAAGAAAGCACCGTTCATCGAAAGATGAACGGTGCTTCATGGCGGAGAAGAGGAGACTCGAACTCCTGCGCCGGTTACCCGACCTACGCCCTTAGCAGGGGCGCCTCGTCACCAACTTGAGTACTTCTCCATGGTAACAAATTTATATTAAATTGTTATCGCTGAAATGGCGGAGAGAGTGGGATTCGAACCCACGGTACCCGCAAAGGTACGACGGTTTTCAAGACCGTTCCGTTATAACCACTTCGGTATCTCTCCGTTTGGTGCATGAGGAATTTTATCATAAATCGGTCGGAATGTCAAGATAATTTTAAAAATATCACAAAATTATTTGAAAAAGCCGAAATCAGAGCAAATGGCGGTAATAAGATGACGGAGAGGGACGTAATTATTGATAAAGCGAGAATGTAACCTCATTCATTTTCAATGTATAAAAATTTCGAGAAAAAAACAGTGGATAACTTCAAAAAACGGGCTTCGTAAAGTGCGATTCTTTACATTTTGCTGCCCGAAAGGCTGTTTTTGCCAAACTTATTCACAATATCCACACAGTTATCCACAGCTGTAATGTGAATAGCTTTACACGAAATATTCATATTATACATGAATATCGGGGTGAATATTCATGTGATACGGAAAATAACGAATCGTTTTCCTGCAAACTCTCATTCAGAGAGTGCAGAAAGCCGAAAAATACTGTTTTTTATTCCGAAAAGGAATTGTTTTGCCTTCCGATGATCGGAAAAAAGCCTTCTTTGCAATGTCTGTTAACGGTCACTCCGATTTTTGCAAAAACAAAAAATGTGCAGGCAGCGGGATGTAGTTGGATTTTGTAAAGGGAACAGACTTTACACACTGCCGAAACCGATGCTTAAATCGGCTGAAAGTGTTGATAAATAAGGAGTTGATGCGATTCGGCGAAAAAAGCGTATTTTTCCAAAACGTAAAGGGTATTGCCTTTACAGAAGCGGTGACAACGCGGATTATTATGATAAATCGGAATAATAATCCTTGCAAAACGGTGCCGAAAAGCCGTTTTTTCGGGTGTTTCGGTGAAAATATTTTTAAAAAATTAATTAAAAAATCGTTAATGTGCTTGACAAAATCGAAAATAATTAATATATTACATTGTGTTGATGTGTTTCGGCCGACCTGCCGTTACACGGACTATACTTATTATAAGGAGATTTGTATTATGGTATTTGAAAGAGTACAGAAGATCATTTGCGAGCAGTTCGAGCTTGATGCAGACAGAGTAACTATGGAATCCAACCTCATCAGCGACCTCGGAGCAGACAGCCTTGACGTTATCGACCTTGCCATGTCTATCGAGGATGAATTCGACATCGAAGTTCCCGATGACGAAATCGACAACATCAAGACGGTCGGCGACATCGTAAGATTCATCGACGAGCACTGATTTTCCGATTCTGAAAGGAAGTTTCATTTTGGCTGAACAGAAAAAGATGGTTGAGGAAATCACCTCCATGGAGGAAGATTTTGCTCAATGGTATACAGACATTGTAAAGAAGGCAGACCTCATCGAATATTCGAGCGTTAAGGGATGCATGGTAATCCGTCCTTACGGCTATGCCGTCTGGGAAAATATCCAGCGTATACTCGACTCACGCTTCAAGGAAACGGGACACGAGAATGTTTATATGCCGATGTTTATCCCCGAGAGTCTTCTCCAGAAGGAGAAGGACCACGTCGAAGGCTTTGCACCCGAGGTTGCCTGGGTAACTCACGGCGGATCCGAGCCTTTGGCGGAACGCCTTTGCGTCCGACCGACATCGGAAACGCTTTTCTGTGAGCACTATGCTAATATTATACATTCATACCGGGATCTTCCGAAGCTCTACAACCAGTGGTGTTCGGTAGTCCGTTGGGAAAAGACGACGCGTCCGTTCCTTCGTTCAAGAGAATTCCTCTGGCAGGAAGGTCATACCGCTCATGCGACGGCGAAGGAAGCGATTGAAGAAACCGAGCGCATGCTGAACGTTTACGCAGATTTTTGCGAAGAGGTTCTCTGCATGCCCGTCGTCAAGGGCAAAAAGACGGAGAGCGACAAATTTGCAGGCGCCGAGGATACGTATTGCATCGAAGCGCTCATGCACGACGGCAAGGCGTTGCAGGCAGGCACGTCGCACTATTTCGGCGACGGATTTGCCAAGGCGTTCTCCATCCAGTATACCGACAAAAACAATACACTTCAGTATGTACACCAGACATCATGGGGCATGACGACGAGGCTTATCGGAGCCGTCATCATGTCGCACGGTGACAACAACGGACTTGTACTGCCTCCGCAGATTGCGCCTATCCAGGTAATAATCCTTCCGATAGCACAGCACAAAGAGGGAGTACTCGACAAGGCGTACGAAATCAGGTCAAGACTCGAGAAGCTCTATCGTGTAAAGGTCGACGATTCCGACAACTCACCCGGATGGAAGTTCTCCGAATACGAGATGAAGGGCGTGCCTCTCCGTCTTGAAATCGGTCCCAAGGATATGGAAAAGAATCAGTGCGTGCTTGTACGCAGAGATACGAGAGAAAAATATTTCGTATCGCTTGACAACCTTGAGGAAGAGATCGGACGTTTGCTTTCACTTCTTGCCGAATCCATATATAATAAGGCACTCGAAAACCGCGAAAAGCGTACCTATGCCTGCACAACGCTTGACGAAATCAGGGAAGCGCTTGAAAAGAACGGCGACGGATTTGTCAGAGCGATGTGGTGCGGTGACGAAGCGTGCGAGGATGCGGTCAAGGAGCAAACGGGAGTCGGATCCCGCTGTATTCCGTTCGAGCAGGATCAGCTCAGTGATGTATGCGTATGTTGCGGCAAAAAGGCGAAGCATATGCTTTACTGGGGCAAGGCATATTAATAGATTTTTAAGGGGCGGAAGATTCCGTCCCTTTTTTTAAAGGGGAAATGGAAATGATACTCAGAAATGCCGTTATAATCGATGAGTTTTTCAACGAGGCAAGAAAAGATATCGAGATAAAGGACGGTATAATTGCGAAGATAGCCGACGTGCTTGACGGCGAAGATGCGGTCGATTTTTCGGGAAAGCTCATAATACCCGGATTCGTCGATATCCACACACACGGCTCAAACGGCGGAGATTTATGCGATGCCGACGAGCAGTCGCTTCAAAGGATGTCGGAGTACCTTGTGACGAAGGGCGTGACATCTTTTTGTCCCGCAAGCATGACACTGCCGTACGAGGAGCTTGAAAAGCAGTTTATGACGGTGGAAGCCTGCAAGGGAAAAGAGGTCGGAGCCTATATTCACGGAATCAACATGGAGGGCCCGTATATTGCAATGTCGAAAAAGGGCGCACAGTGCGGCGATTACGTGAGAAATGCGGATATTGAAGAATTCAGAAAGCTGAATGCAATCAGCAGGATATCGCTGGTTGACGTGGCGCCCGAAACGGAGAATGCCCTGAAATTCGCAAAGGAAATCAGCAAGACGTGCACGGTATCGGCGGCGCATACGGCGGCAACGTATGAAGAGGCGAAGGAGGGACTTCGATCGGGATTTTCTCATGCGACGCACCTTTTCAACGCCATGCCTCCGATAAAGAACAGAGAGCCGGGAGCGGTTACGGCGATATTCGAAAGCGAAACGGCGACGGCGGAGCTTATCTGTGACGGCTTCCACAACCATCCTGCAATTCTCCGGATGGCATTCAGGCTTCTCGGCGAGGACAGGGCGGTGGTTGTCAGCGATTCGATGAGAGCGGCAGGCGGAGAAGACGGAGAATTCGAGCTTGGCGGACAAAAGGTTTACGTAAGGGACGGAAAGGCAAGACTCGAAGACGGTACAATAGCCGCATCGACGTCGAATCTTCACGAGGAATTCCTGAATCTTCTGAGCTTCTCGATACCGTTCAGATCGGCGCTTAAAGCCTGCACGATCAACCCGTCGAGAGTAATCGGAGCCGATGACGTCACGGGAAGCATCAAAGAGGGCAAGAGGGCGGACCTCGTTGTGCTCAATGAAGACAGGAGCATCGAAGCCGTTTTCGTAAAGGGCGAGAGAAAGAAATAAACTGAAAAGAGGTTGTAGGGTGTTAGAGCTGTACAGATTTTTATTTAAGAGTGCAGTTTCGGTTGCACTTATGCTTTCATCACTTATATCATTTGTTTTTATAGCACCGCCTTCGGGAAACGGTGATTTTGAAGTACTCGAATACCCGAAAGAGGCGGTGAAGACGCTTGACGAGTGGGGAGTTTCCGAGGAAGCCGTAAAATTGCGCGCAAGCTCGAAGCTTGAGCTTTATACGGGAGCGAAGGGCTACCGTGATATGAACGGTGTCGTGATTTCACCGTACTACACGGCAAAAATCGCGGAGAGGGACATTCCCGTTTATGCGACGACCGTTTTTCTCGGTGAAACACAGCACGGAGAATTACATTCGTTTTCGGAAGTGTATTTTGATAAGGACAAGGAGTTTTCGTTCAATATTGAGCTTCATTCCGAGGATTTCACGATATTGAATGCCGTCTGCCTTCCCGAAAAAACGGGAGTCAGAACACATTGCTTCGGCGGTGTCATGAAGGCGACCGTCAGGGATTTCGGAATATATACGTTCCTTTTCAATTCGGCTTCGCAGGAATGCGCCTATACGCTTTTTGTCAGGGAAAAGATTGACGAGGAAGCCGAAATTGAGGAATACAGAAAGCAGTACGGCGAAGAAAACGTTTTCGTCGTTGAAAGCGGACTGCATAAGACGCCTTATGCAAGCTTTACGCAGGATAATTTTGTTGTTTATCTGAGGAAGGGCGCGTATGTTCTTGCGGAGCATATGTATAATATTATGAGCGAAGAGGACGAGATGCGCTATGCCGATGAAGGCGCAGCGGGACTCAACGCCTTCGGAATGTCGAGATTTCCGTTCATCAACTTCTACAACAGCGAGAACATAAAGTTCGTCGGCAGAGGAGTCATGGATTTATCGCACCTCGACCGAAGAGAACGCAGGGGAGTTGTTTTTACACTTTGCAAAAACGTTGAAGTGCGGGGCATAAAAATAGTCAACTCACCCGAATGGTCGTTTATCAGCTACCGCTGTGAAAATGTGAAAATCAAGGACGTCGACATTTTCGGTTACAGGCAGAATTCCGATGCTTTTGCAATCTGCAATACGCGAAACGGCACGGTTGACAGATGCTTCGCACGAAGCGGAGACGATCTTTTCGACGTCAAGGCGCTCGGCGCTCCCGATGCGGGTGACAGCGAGAACATAACGTTCACGGACTGTGTCGCGTGGGGCGGTAAGGCGAGATGCTACGGAATACACGGCGAGGTCGAAAAGGCGATACGTAATATTACGTTCAGGGACAGCGCGGTTATCTGCCGTGATGCAACGTGGAACAGCGACAGAATCGCATCGCTTGCAGTCGTGGTGGAGCTTGCGCACGGAAGCATTGACGGAATCACCTTTGAGGATATCGAGATTTTCCGCGATGACGGAAGAGCCATTTCCTGTGTCGTGTTCACGGAAGAAATAGGAGATATGGACACGACCGAAATCAGAAACTTTACGGCGGATAACATCGTGTTCAGGAATATTAAGTATAACGCAGCAGAGAAATCGAAGGTTTCGGCGGCGAATGAAACGAACACGATGAATGTGACCGTGGAAAACGTGAGGTTTAATGTTTTTTCGTCAAAGATGAACGAAAAGCTGATGTTCGATGTGGACGAGTACGCAAACGTGACATTTGAATAAAAGATTGAAGGACTGTTCGGTGAGCGGTCCTTTTTGATTTTGCAAAAGTTGCCCGAAGTCCGGGGAGGTGGCAAAACGAAGTTTTGACGGAGGGGTTGTCTATAAAAACGGATTGGGGGTTGTCTATAAAAGTTGGTTTTATATTATTTTATAAAGCAATCCCTCAGTCTTTTGCTTCGCAAATGACAGCTCCCTTTACCGGAGGGAGCCGTGAATCTGTGCTGTATTTTGGTATTTTGTTCTGAATTTGCTTGCTTGTTTTTAACAATTAAAACTTAAAATCTGCACTAACCCAAAAGCCCTCCTCCAGTAAAGTCGGGTGGCAGCCAAAGGCTGTCGGGAGGATTGACGGTAGAAAGTCGTTTTAGGCGCAAGAAAGGCGTTGCATCCTTGATGCAACGCCTTTTTGTGTTTGTACTTATGCAAACCAACCTGCAATTGTAAGATAGATCTTGTCGATCGATCCGAAGAGGAATTTGAAGAAGAGCTTGATGTTTTCGAAAAGAACGGTGATAAGACCGTAATTTGTCATTGTAACATCCTTGGCCTCTTCGGCGCCTGCAAAAGCTGTGAGGGAAAGTACTACTGCCATCAGTGCAACAACACCGATGATAGACATAATCTTTTTACGCATATCTTTATCCTCCTCCGTTATGCTGCTGTCTTGGTGCCTAAGATAAGCTCATGGAAGAAGTTGCCGATGTAGAGGAAGCCGTTTGTAATGTAGTTGATTGCAAGTGTGAACGGCTTGAAGAGCATCTTCCAGAAAGAGATGAGCTTCGTTACGACGTACTCGTAATCGTCGGTATCATCTTCGACGGCGATTTTGTGCTGTTTGTCCCAGACACCGCAGAGAACGATCGTGTTTGCCTGTGCGTTGTACTCGTAAATTACCCAGCCGAGGAAAGTGTTTTCATCGGAATAAGCAATTGTGAAATCGGTGAAGTTGATATCCTGGATTGTTGCAACGTAGGGCTTTTTCTTGTATTCATCTCTCTTAAAATCTGTTGCGGAGGGGCTGAATGCAAGGTTGTTCGTGTCGGCGGATACCCACTTACCCTTTGCACGTGCATCGGCATCGGGATAATAGTCGATCTTCAAAGAGCTTGTTTTGTAAGTCTTGATTGTATCGCCGGGCAAAAGAAGTGTAGCTTCCTCGTTGCCTGCTTCAAGATATTTAACGTTGGAGAAATCGGGATCTTCACAGATCTCGTATTCCTTGATTGTTACTTCGGGTTCGGTTGCGGGTTCCGTGGTTTCCTCTTCAGCAAAAACAGTGATGCAGGAAGCCGAGAACAGCATTAAAACAGCAAGAAGTGCTGCAAGAAACTTTTTCATGTTTGTGATCTTCCTTTCCTGTTATTATTTACCGAGAATCTTTGCCCATAATTCGACCATGGGAGGAACTACCTTGATGAGGATGTTGCCAAGCCAATCAAGGAATTCAAGCCATTTAACGTAAAGACCTTCCATGAAATTCTCGAAGCCGTTGGGTTCACGTGTTTCAAAAACAGCTTTGAGCTCGATTGTAAGGCTGTTTTCGAAGTCCTTTACGGAAGTGATTTCCCATGCAGTAACTGTTGTATACTGATAGAAAGTTGTCTTTTTGTAATCGTAGTCGATGGAAAGCTTGATTTCCTTTTCATCGTCGTCATCGTCGTCCGACTTGATTTCGACGGCTGCCTTGTACTTGCCGTTTTCGACTTCCATTTCGCCGACTTCGTCGCCTACGCCGAGAACTTTGTAAACACCCTTGTAAAGCTCACCGGATGAGAAGCTTGCAACGTTATCTCTGAAGGATACGACGCCCTTGAAATCTTCGGCCGCGTAAAGTGACTGAAGCTTACTTGTAACGTTATCTCTGTCGTCTGCACCTACGGAATACTTGACAAGCAAGGCTTCACAGGTAGAGTATGTAGATTTGATCTCGTCACCGGGCTTTAAAATCTGGCCGACATAGTAGCCCGAAGGAGAAAGCTCGGGAGTGGTTGTTTCCTCTGCAAATGCGCCGACTGCAAGGCATCCGAACGCCGTGATTACTGCAAGGAGAACTGCTAAAAACTTTTTCATGTTGGTTATCTCCTTTCAACCTTGAATCAGACAAAGAATGCACCGATGCGTGCAAACAAGTCGCTGAAATAAGCAGTAATGTTATCAATCAATATCTTCATGTAGCCGCGGAAGAGCTCGAGGAATCCCTGCCAACCTTCAAGGGGCGGAATTTCCCACTCTGCAACGAGAGTTACACGGTTGAATTCTTTACCCGAATAAACAGCCTTAACTCTCCAGCCCTTGAAAGCGTAACCGAGACCGCTCTGGAAGTCGATTGCGATATTCTTGCTCTTTGCGGAGCCCTTCATTGCGAATTCTGTACGCATACCGACTGTGAGAACTTCGTATCCGCTTGCATCGTAATCAACAAACTTTGTGTAGCCTGCCGCACTGACGGATTCGGAGCCGTCGTTGAAGTCTGTTATATATTCGACGATGAGGATATCGCTGTATGCGGGAGCTTCTGTTGTGCCTTCTTCATCGGCGGGATCAACAGCGTCGGTCGTTTCTTCGTCCTCGGTTTCATAAAGAACGATTGTGTCCGTGGGGTTGATGTAGTAGCTTTCGCCCTCTTCGATGGTTGCTACGATGTCGGCGATTTTGTGTGCTACGGGTGTGTAAGCATCCGTTGCGGGTTCCGAAGCATCCTCTGCGGAAGCTGTAACGGTTACCGTGCCGAATACAAGAATTGTCGCAAGGACAAATGAAAATATCTTCTTTAACATCTGTGTAACCTCCTGTTAAGCTTATTCTGTAATGCCGAAGATGCCGTAAAGCCAGGGCTTTACCTTTGTTGAAATGAACATTGAGAAGAATGTGTTGAGAAGTGCGGGAACTGCCTTGAGCCAGCCCGATACGAAGTCGATGTAGTAGAGGACCGTATCAAGTGCCTGCTTGATGGGAGAATCGTCTTCGTTGAGGATGGGGCCTTCTGCGCCGTCGTCACCTTCGCCGCCTGCCGTTCTGTCCCATACCGCGTAAAGCTCGATGGAAGACTTTGCCGTGGTCTTGCTCCATGTGTACTTGTAAAGTGCCCAGCCGACAAACTTTGCGCCGTCAAGCTCGTAGTCCATGGCAGCTTCGCCTCTGTCCTCACCGGCACTGTCTCTTGTATTTGCCAAAGTGCCGAGACCGATGATGTCGAGAGTGACGAGATCGTTCTTTACGAATTCAGATGACGTATAGAATGTCTTGTACTTGTTGGGGCTTGCTGCGAATACCGTCATTTCGGCATACTTTTCGTCGAGTGCCTTCTGCTTCCATACGGCATTCTTGATGTTGGTTGCCTTGATTGAAGCTACGTCGGGGTAATAGATAACCTCGACGGTCTTCTTCGATGCGGTGCTGACTTCAAACTGGAATCTGTCGCCCGGCTGCATAATAATTACGTCGCCCTCCGTGGTGGCGTTGATTCTGGGAACGCCTGCCGAGGTATACTCGTAAAGTGTGCCTGTGAACTCTTTTTCTGTTTCTGTCGTGTCCTCTGCCGCAACCGAAACCGTCATGAATGAAAATACGGTCAGGACTGCAAGCAGAATAGCAAGAAGCTTTTTCATTGCCAATGATTCCTCCAAATCATAGAATTTGTACCGGGCAGGATACCCTACTCCGATTCATTACTATTCTAATTGATTTTGTAAAATTAATCAATAGCTTATTTGAAAATTCTCACTTTTTTTCGTGCACCCTTCGTCATAATAGACATTGCACGACGGTGTTTTTCGTCATGTTGCACAAGTCGTGTTTTTCCTCTTATTCGAGTATCTTCTCTAAACAAATTATAGCCGATGCGGTATTGCCTATCGGTGCGGGTAATGAGCACAGCGTGCTTTTAATCTTGTCTTTTATCAGCATCCGTGTCAGTATCTCGTCGGCGCTTTTTGTTTTTTTGCCGACGCTTACCGTTACCGCTTCTCCGCTCATCATGCGTTGTGTTCTGTCCTCGGCAACCGTCACTCCGATAAGGATTGCCGTGATGCAAAGTGCCGATATCTGTGTGAGCAGATACCCGTAAAGTATTCTGAAAAACGATCTGTCCTTCATTGCTCCTCCTTTGTGTACTCTTCCATAAGACCTGCCAGGGCGTTGCCGAATATCCTTGCGGAATAAACCGCTTCGTCCAGAGTGTTTGCTTCGCTTCCGAATTCAACAAGCAGTGAATACGGTGTTTCGTCCATGTTGTATTTTCTGTAACAGAACATCATCGGCCGCATTATCCCGTCGGAATTCATTTCACAGGCGGAATGAAGCTTCAAGGCAAACGACAGATTATCTCTCCAAAACGGAAAATCACTCACTTTTCCTCCGCCTTCGGCACCGGAGATTATCATTATCTGTGCCGCCTTCTTGCCGTTTATCTCCTTTACCGCCTTGATTTTTGTTCCGTCATTCTCCTGCATCGCGTCACGGTGTACGTCGAGGACTATCTTTATCTGCTCATTCTCGGACAAGTGCCGTCTTACCGTTTCTCTCGATCTGTCGTATGCCCCCGTATATCTTGCATCGTGCACCGTCTTGTCGTGTATCACCGAAAAGCCCTTGCTTTCCAGCTCTTTTGCAATTTCTTCGCCGACTCTGACTATATTCCGGGCACTGTCCTCTGTCCTCGAAGTTTTGTCGCAAGCGTACCAGTCACGGTCAAGCATCTCGTAGCCTTCCGTCGTATGCGTATGAAAAATCAGCACCGACGGCTTTTCTTTGTCGATTGAAAGCTCCAACGGCTTTTCGAGAAGCTCTTTGAAATCCGCCGTTTCCTCGGTGGAATTCTTTATCAGCACCTCGCCGATTTCATCCGTCGACGATTTCTTGCCGAAGGTGCTCTCTTTTATATCCCCGTCCTTTTTTTCGTTTACCGCCTCTTTTTCCGCCTGCTCTATCATTTCTCTTATATCCTGCGGTATTCCCGTAAGGACAACCTCCGAAACCGCCTTCGCCGTTTTTTTCTCCTCCTTCACGGGCTCTTGTGTTTTCGCTTTCGTTCCCATCTCCCTTATAAGCACCGTTCCCCCTTGCGGAAAAACAGCACACGCACCAACAAAAGCAAGCTTCTGTGCCAGCGGTTCGGGAAGCGCCAGAAGCATGCCTGCCGTCAGGATTCCCGCAAGTGCTCCGATAAAGCGTCCCGCCGTCGATTTTTGTTCTTTGTTCGACATAATGCACCTCGTAAATATTTATTCACTTACAAGGTATGCTTATATTTTCCCGTTTATGAAACCAGCATCGTTATCTCTTCTACCGTGAGATGAGGTTGCAACGCCTTGTTGACACTCACGGAAAGCAGCCTCGCCGCTCTGTCTATGAGGAGATCTATCTCTCTCGGGGTTATCATCATGTCTGCTCCCTCACGCATCACCCTGTCACCGACTTCACCCTCGCCCGAAAGGTCGCTGACCAGCGTTACGGCATCCACCACCGTCGGCACTCCCACCGCTATTACGGGCACTCCGAGACTCCTTTCGCTTATCTCTGCCCTCGCGTTTCCGACTCCCGATCCCGGCACTACCCCCGCATTTGATATCTGCACCGTGCAGCCGAGTCTTGAAAGCCTTCTTGCCGCCAGTGCATCAACGGTAATCACGGCAACGGGTGATATTTTTTTAACCGCGCCCGAGAGTGTTTCACCCGTTTCCATGCCCGTATTTCCGAGCACTCCCGGCACAAGATTCGCAACGGGACGAAGCTCTCCGAGTCCGAGATTTTTTGCAAATTCTTTTTCTATGTGACGTGTCGCAAATATTTTTTCCGAAAACTTCGGTCCCAGCGCATCGGGTGTTATTCCGTCATTTCCGAGTCCCGCCACGAGCACCGTTCCCTCCTTCGGTAAAAGAAGCGACAGCTCCGATGCTATCAGCTCCACCGTGTCCTCCCTTATCTCGGAGTTTCTTTTGAACGGAGGCACCTCCACGGTCACGTATATCCCCTTCGGCTTTCCTATCGCCTTCTCACCCTCTTCGTCCGTCACCTCTATCCTCGTCACGGTCGCATCACGGCTCTTTGTCACCTCGCAAGTGACTCCGCGCGGCATATTTTCTCCGAATGTTTCGCTTTTTTCAAGCGCAAGATCTGTTCTGAAATCCATAATACTCCGATCCTTTCGAAAATTTTTGTTTTTTCTTGATTTATTATTTAAAATACTATTGCATTTTTAAGGGAAATGTGGTAAACTTTTTAAACGTATAGTAGGCGATTGCGAAAGTTCGGAATGGATTCCCCCCATCCACCGCATCCGCAGACTAATTTTGAGATTCGGATCAGACGGTCATTGGTACCCTTTCTCACCCGGGCTTTCGCAATCGTCTAACCGTTCTCGTATAAAGGAGGTGCGACTCATGCCCAACATTAAATCCGCAAAGAAGCGTGTTATCGTAAGCAAGACAAGAGCTGCAAGAAACAAATCTGCTAACTCCGCACTCAAGACAGCTATCAAAAAGGCTCACGCTGCTGTTGAAACAAACGCTGCTGATAAGGAAGTTCTCGTCAGAGCTGCTATCAAGAAGGTAGACCAGGCTCAGGCCAAAGGTCTTCTTCACAAGAACAACGCTGCCCGTAAAAAGTCGGCTCTCGCAAAGCTTATCAACAACTGATTTTAAACCATTAAAATATATGGAGGTTGACAGCTATGTGTAAGTTTTTCAAAAAGTTCTTTAAAGTTATCGCTATCATCGCCGCTGTTGCAGGTGCAGCCGCTGCCGTTTATTTTGCCGTGAAGAAGTTCATGGACAAAAAGGAAGCTTGCTGTGAGGACTTCGTCCCCTGTGAGTGCTGTGATTGCGAAATCTGCGAAGCTGAAATCAGCGAAGCCGAAGCCGCTCAGGCAGAGGCAGAAGCTGCTCCCGAGGAAGCATAAGCTCCACGGGCTCTTCGATCTTCACAAATTTGAATCTCGGATGAACACCGCGTTCGTCCGAGGTTCTTTTTTATTTCGAATGTGATTTTCCCACGAACGACACAAGAAGTCCGCTCAGCACCGCCGCCGTTATTCCTGCCGCGCCCGACGTCAGTGCACCCGTCAGCACTCCGCTTCCTCCGTCGGCATCAATTGCCTCTTTCGTACCCTTCATGAGAAGATAACCGAAGCCCGTAAGCGGTACCGAGGCGCCTGAGCCTGCCCATTCCACGAGAGGCTCGTAGAGTCCCACCGCTCCGAGGATGACTCCCGATACCACGAAGCCGACAAGAATTCTTCCCGGTGTCAGCTTCGTTGTGTCAATCAGTATCTGTCCGACAACGCATATGAGTCCGCCTACAAAAAAAGCTTTGAGTAAACTGAGGATAATATCCATATAACCATTCCTTTTCTTTGTTTGGTTATAGTTTACTCAAAGCACTTTTATTTATTCCGTTATACGTCGATCTGACACATACGCATCGTGGCGATTGCGAAGGCGTGACTCTCGGGAGTTACTCCCGCACAGCAGTTTTCGTCAACGCTTATTCTCTTTTCGGGGAAATTCGCTTTAAGAATCAGTGCATTCGAAACAACGCATATATCGGTGCAAAGACCGATGAGCTCTATCGAAAAATCTTCTCCGTCCGCTCTCTCTTCGATGAGCTTCGGAAGCCCGACAGAGCCGAAGGTCAGCTTTTCGACTGCCGTATACTCTCTGTCCGACAGTGCCTTCTGTACGTTTTCGTCAAGCTTCCAGCCGTCCGTTCCCTTGATGCAGTGAGGCACGGGAAGCTTCTTTCCTTCGGCGGTGTCCGCGTAATTTTCAAAATGAGTGTCATACGTTACAAAAATATCTCCGTCGAAGCCTCTTATTTTTTCCGTGACACACGGCACTATCGACTGAGCCTCCCTCGTTCCGAGTGCACCGTCAACGAAATCCTTCTGCATATCGACAACTATCAAAAATTTTTTCATACGTTTTCCTCCGATCAATTTTCTTCATTCTACCACGCATTAAATTTTTCGTCAATTAAAAGCTTTCTGTTGTCATACTCAGTCAGATATGTTACAATAGATAAAAGGATATGGAGGTTTTATCATGAAACAACTGCGATTCGGCATCGTCGGAACAGGCACCATTGCTCACCGTTTCGCCGAAGCCGTCAAAAATGTTCCCGGCGCCATTCTGTCGGCCGTCGCTTCACGTACAAAGAAGAATGCCGAAAAGTTCGGCGACGAGTTCCGTATTCCATTCCGTTTTGAAAGCTACGAAGCCATGGCTCAGTCCGACGTCATCGACGTCGCCTACATCGCCGTCCCCCACTCGGGACACAAGGACTGCACCTGCCTCATGCTCCGCAACAAAAAGCACGTCATCTGTGAAAAGCCTCTCGCCGTCACCGCAAAGGAAGCCGAAGAAATGTTCCGCACCGCAAAGGAAAACGGTGTTTTTCTCATGGAAGCAATGTGGGCAAGACTCGTTCCCGGCACTCTCAAAACGCTTGAGCTGATAAAGGAAGGCGCACTCGGAGATATCCTCGGTGTCGAAGGCAAATTCTGCTACACCATGGACGAGAGCGAAACGGATCACCACGTTCTCAAAAATGAAAACGGCGGAGGCTCGCTTCTCGATGTCGGAGTTTACGCGCTCAGCTTCGCTTCGTGGTATCTCGGCCACGACGTAGTTTCCGTTTCCGCCGAGTCGAATGTCGTTGACGGCATCGACCGCCACACCTGCGTGCTTTTAAAATACCGCGACGGCGGTATTGCCGATCTTTCTTCCGCCGTCATGCTTCACAAGCCTAACGAAGGCTACATCTACGGCAGCAAGGGATATATACATCTCAACCGTTTCTACGCTCCCCAGCTCATAGAAGTTTTCAACAACGACGGCACCCGCGATGCCATTCCCGTCCCCTATCTCGGCAACGGCTTCGAAGAGCAGATTGCCCACGTCTGCGACTGCATCTCGAAAGGTCTTCCGGAAAGTCCCGTCATAACGCATGAACAGACTCTTTACATCATGCGCCTCATGGACAAAATACGAAAAATCACGGGTATCGTTTACCCCCAGGACGAAGAATGAAAGGGGCTCCTCATGAAAAATCTCTACCGTGAAAATTCAGCCGATTTCCCGCGTCTTTTCAGCGATTCTCTCTTTGTCAATCACAAAAACTCTTACCGCTTCGACGGCTACATTTCCGATATTTTCCGCTTCGTCGAGGATTCCAAGCTTATCCGCCCCGACCTTTTCGAAAGGTTCGTTCAGCAATTCTCCTTCGATGCCGACTCCGACGGCGGCTGGCGCGGTGAATACTGGGGAAAAATGATGCGCGGCGCCTGCTTCGTCTGCTCTTACACTAAAAATGAGAGGCTCTATTCCACTCTCAAAAATGCCGTGCTGTCGCTCATCGACACGGCAGGTCCCGACGGCAGAATAAGCTCCTACCCCCGTGACGGAGAATTTCATCACTGGGACATCTGGTCGCGTAAATACGTTCTGCTCGGCATGCAGTATTTTCTCGAAATCACCGACGACGAAGAGCTTTCAAAGAAAATCGTCGATTCCATGATTTCTCAGGCGGATTATATTATTTCCCATATAGGCAAAAAGCATGAAGGAAAGCTTCCCATTACCTCCACGGGCTGTTGGAGAGGACTCAACTCCTCCTCGGTTTTAGAGCCTTTCGTCCGTCTTTATTCGATAACCAAGGAACAGCGCTTCCTCGATTTCGCCTCCTACATCGTCGACTGCGGAGGCACCGAGGTCGTCAATATATTTGAGCTCGCCCTGAAGAATCAGCTTTCCCCCTATCAGTACCCCCTCACCAAGGCCTACGAGATGATTTCCTGCTTCGAAGG
>JAZSPN010000082.1:0-16642 GCA_045537495.1 Acutalibacteraceae bacterium | reverse complement strand
CAGAAGCAGTTACAGTTCTCAAGGGAACAGACGCTTCCGACATCACATTCCCCGAAGCAACAGCAGATGCAGGTTACAAGTTCGCCGGTTGGGACCTCACAGGTGCAATCGATGCCGACGTAACAGCAACAGCTAACTTCGAATACGATGCAGAACAGTGGGCAACAGTTACATTTGCAGCTGGCGCACACGGCTCCATCGCAGATGCAGAAGCAGTTACAGTTCTCAAGGGCACATCCATCGATGCAATCGAATTCCCCGAAGCAACAGCAGACCAGGGTTATGAGTTTGCAGGCTGGGATTACGAAGGCGACACAATCGAAGCTGACGTAACAATCACAGCTATCTTCGAAGAAATCGACACATCCGCAGACGTTCTTTGGGCAGGTTACGAAGATACTTCGGCAATCCTTGAAGCAGGCGAAATGCCCGCAGCAGAGGCTGAAACAATCTACGCAATCGTTAAGATCAAGGACGTAGCTCCCATCAAGGTTCAGATCCGTAACGCAGCTGACAATGGCACAATCACTTACACAAGAGAGCACTCCGCAGTTAAGTCCATCACTGAGGTTACATACCTTGGCAAGGCTTGCGAACTCTGGGTAATCGACAGAGCTCTTCCCGCAGGTGATTACATTGCAATTGCTAAGTACATCAATTCTATGTCAATTGCTGATATCAGCAACGAACTTGGCGCAGAATTCGCAGTTGAAGCTGAAATTCCCGTTTATGACAACGACGTATTCTCAGCAGAAATTGCAAATGCAGGCGAGTACGACGGCGTAACAGAGCAGGTCATCACAATCAAGACCGGTCTCGATGTTACTAAGGTTCAGCTCCTCAACAACGTTGACAACGGCACAATGACATTCGCAAAGAATGCTTCCAATGTAACAGTTGAAGAAGTTGACGGACAGCTTGTATGGACAATCAAGATGATCTTCGCAGTCGGCAAATACAGCTACAGCGTATATGCTAAGTCTGCTGAAGGTTGGGCAGATAGTGACCTCGATATCGACTTTGCAATCACAGCAAAGAAGGTAGTTGTTGAAAACAATGCTCCCGTAGTTTCTGTCGCTCTTGACGGTGCTGTTCCCACAGTTACTGTAACAACAAGTGCAAACGCCAGAAAAGTTAAGTTCACAAATACTGTGGACAACGGAACAATGACTTTCGCTTCTACAAGCTCCGCAGTTACTATCGTTGAAAACGAAGACGGCACACTCACATGGACTATCGTTCTTCCCGCTCACGGCGCAAAGGCATTCTCCTATAATGTTGCTGCTCTCGTAGGTAGCTCCTACTCAGAGGCTACAAACGTAACTTTCACAGTTGCGAAATAATCCTACCTTAATCTTTAATCCTGCTTGTGGATTTTAAATAACAAGTAAGCAACGGCCGCAGGGTAACACCTGCGGCCTACGCTTTTTATTTTCAGGATATTGAAGCAGTTTATGTATGTAACAGAAAGGCAACCCCCTTTTTCCGTCGAGATGACAGAAAAAGGGGGTTGTTGTCGGACGTATTATTATCTGAAGATGAAGAGCTTTTTCGTCGGGATTTTGAAAAGGTCTGCCATTTCGAAAAGTACATCGAGCGAAACACCGCAGGCGGCAAGCTCAATTTTGCTGATCGTTGTTCTGTCGAGATTCAGCTTTTCTGCAAGTGATTCCTGAATGTAGCCGTTAAGTTTTCTGTAATAGGCGATATTCAACCCGAGTATTCTGCATTTTTCTTTATGAGCGTCTTTTGACACAATGCCGTTTGAGGTTGTTTCAGAATTTATCGTTTGTGAGGTTGCCGTTACCGCTTACGGGGATTTCTTCACCGAGATAAGTGGGTTTCGGCTTAAAAATTGTCATTATAAAATCCTTTATAATTGCGAGAAATTCTCTGCTTTCGTTGTATTCCATGTATTTGTATCGATGAAGATCGGAAGAAACTCCGTATGCTTCGATGCCGAATGTTTTTGCAATATAGACGGCTCTGTACAAATGAAACTGCTGAGTGACGATTATCATTTTTTCGACACCGAAAATCTTTTTGGCACGGTACATACTTTCGTATGTTGAAAATCCGGCATGATCCATGAATACATCTTCGGGAGGAATGTTGGCATCGATGGCAAACTTTTTCATGGCATTGACTTCGTCGTATTCCGTTCTGCCGTGGTCACCGCTCATAATAATCTTTGGTGCCGCGCCTGCTTCGTACAGCTCAAGTCCACGTGTAAGACGGTCGGCAAGCATATCGCTTGGAGTTCCGTCGCTGTTTACAAGGCACCCGAGAACGAGAATGCAGTCGATATCGGAAAGCTCAGTTGCTTCCTCCACGGTCAGAAAGCTTCGTGATCCTATTAAACGCACAAAAGCATTTACTCCGAAGGTTGAACCTGCTCCCAGTATCGCAACGCAGAGAATTAATGCGGTCAGTTTCTTTATACGTTTCTTCATGTTATAAGTTCAAAAAGTCTTTTCTGTACTTAACGCCGAAGGCTTCTGCAAGCTCCTGCATCTCAGTATCCTTTATGGTGTTGATTCTGGGCATATTGCAGGTCAGCATGTAAATCTGTGCGGCTTTTTCGACGGTTTCGATGAGTCCGAAGGTTTCATCGATAGTCTTTCCTGCACCGTAGATACCGTGCATTCCCCATACGACGAGCCTGAACTCTTCCATCTTTTTGGCAGTGGCTTCGCCGATCGTATTGTTTCCGCAAAGCATCCACGGAAGAACGCCTACTCCGTCGGGGAAAACCACGATACATTCCGTACACATCTCCCAGAGAGTGTGGGTGAAGGCTTTTTCTTCAAGCGGATGTACAAAGTTCATTGCAAGCGTGTATGTAGGATGGCAGTGCATGACTACGCGGTTTTCGGGATCAACGGAAAGACGTGCCATATGACTCATAAGATGAGCGGGAAGCTCACTCGTGAAGCGGCCGCCGTCGCTGTAACCCCAGAGAAGCTCAGCGGTTGTGCCGTCCTGTGCGATTCTGATGATTCCGAGGTTTCCTTCGGGATCGGACTGAACGTTTCTGAAGTATTTGCCTGTGCCGGTTACAATGAAAATTTTTCCGATCAGAGATTCGGCAACAAATCCCGTGGGGATTGTGCGAATAACATTGTTAATATCGAGATACTCGGCAACAACGTTTTCGTCGAGCATATAGCTGATGTTACCGCCGTTACGTTCGTCCCATCCGAGCCGGTACATGTTGGCGGTGATTTCTTTCATTTCCGAAATAAAGGGGGCTGTCAAAATATCTTTCATTATCTGTACCTCAATACATTTTCTTCGTAGTTTTCGATCTCTTTGTACCAGTCGTCGGTGAGTCCCTGACGGTTGAGATATTCTTCCCATACGGCGCCGAGAGGCAGAGTTTTGACTTTCTCCTGCATAAACATGAGCTTGCCGAAGTTGGCGTTGTCCTGAAGAGAACGCATCTCATCGTGGGGACAGAGAAGAGCATAAAGCAGAGCCTTCTGTACGGAATGATAACCCATTACCCATGCACCGATGCGGTTGATGGAAGCATCGAAATAGTCAAGACCGATAAGGACCTTGTCGAGTGCATCGTTACGTACAATTTCCTTAGCGATTTCTTTGAGCTCATCTTCAAAGAGTACCACGTGATCCGAATCCCAGCGGACACCTCTTGTTATGTGAAGAGCGATCTTGTCGTGGAAAGCAAGCATCGCGGGGATTTTGTCGGAAACTACTTCTGTGGGATGGTAATGTCCGTTATCGAGAAGACAGCAGACACCGTTGAGAGCTGCATAATTCTGATAGAATTCGTTGCTGCCGACGGTGTAGCTTTCTACACCGATACCGAAAACCTTGCTTTCGACTGCATCAATGACACCGGGAAGCTTCTCGGCGAAGATTTTGTCGAGACTGTCTTTAAGGCGAAGTCGGGGTGAGAGTCTGTCGGCGGGGACATCCTTGAGTCCGTCGGGAATCCAGACGTTGAAAAGACAGGGAGAACCCATTTCGTCGGCAAAATACTGAGCGATACGACGGGCGGCTATGCCGTGGCGAATCCAGAAATTGCGTGTTTCTTCGTCGGGGGAAGAAAGAGTAAGACCGTCTTTCATCATGGGATGACCGAAGAATGTGGGATTGAAATCGATTCCGTCAAGGCCGATTCTCTTTGCGAATTCCACCCATTTTGCAAAATGACGGGGCTCATATGCGTCACGGTCGATCTTGCCCTTGTCATCACCGAGAAAAGCGTACGATGCGTGAAGATTAAGACGCTTTTTGCCGGGCATCAGGGACATAGCTTTCTCTATATCTGCCATAAGCTCATCGGGAGTACGTGCTCTGCCGGGGTAGTTACCGGTTGTCTGGATACCGCCGTCGAGAGTATCGGAACCGTCAAAGCCGAGAACATCGTCGCCCTGCCAACAGTGAAGAGAAACGGGGATTTTGGCGAGAGTGTCAAGTGCTTTTTCGATGTCGATTCCCATTGAAGCATAGGAAATCTTTGCACTTTCATAATTGTACATGGAAAAAACCTCCTTGTGTAAAGCTGGAATTTAATTATATCACTGAGATAAAATATAATCAAGAGATAAAAAGTATTATATTGATAAAAAAATACTGATGTGGTACAATTAACCTGAATAAAAATGAAAGAGGTAATACTATGCCGTATATAGGAACAAAGACTACTTTAACGATTTCTGACGAGAAAAAGGAAATAATAAAAAGAAGATTCGGGAAGGCGATTGAAATCTTTCCCGGTAAAACCGAGCGTTGGCTTATGGTGAGTTTTGACGAAGGACTTTCGATGTACATGGCGGGTGACTCGAGCGACGATACCGCCTTTGTCGAAGTCAAGCTCCTCGGAAAAGGGAACAAGGAATCTTTTGATAAAATGACGGCGGAGATATGTAATATTCTGACGGAAGAACTCGGCATTAAGGGTGACAGAATTTACGTAAAATACGAGGAATGTGAACACTGGGGATACGACGGAATGAATTTCTGAACCGACAAAGAAGCCTTTGCATAAAATAATATGCGGAGGTGATCGCTGTGAGAAGAAGATCGGGACTCAAACGCAAAAGATTTGGTTTTTTTAAGTTTTTTGTGTTGTTGATCTTTGTTGTGGTCTGTCTTGTGATTATTGATACGACACTCAGACCGCAGATACGCTCAATAGCTTCCGTTAAGGCTTGCGCGCTCATAGAGCAAGCGGTGAATGATGCTGTTCTCAGCGTGTTGTCGAACGGCGATTACGAAAATCTTGTAACTGTCGAAAAGAATGCCGAGGGGCAGGTAACGGCAGTCCGGACCGATGCGTTGAAAATCAATACGCTGAAAGCGGGAATATCAAGAGCGACGGGGACAGTTCTGTCGGGTACGCAAAGAGAGGTCAGCGTACCGTTGGGATCTGTAACGGGACTTGATATTCTGTCGGGCAGAGGACCGTCGGTGAAGGTGCGTGTTTCGTTTTCGGGTTATTCCGAATCAAGGATAAACAGCACCTTTACGGGTGAAGGAATAAATCAGACGGTACATAGGCTTATTCTGACAGTCAACAGCAGTGTTTATATTTCGTTACCGAAAAGTGACGAAACGAGGAATCTTTCATACGAGGTATGTATTGCGGAAACGCTTATAGTCGGATATGTTCCGCAGCTTTATGCAAATACGGATTAGAGGTAGTACGATGAACAGTTTTGAAAAGTCAAGTGAACGTGCAAAGGAGCTTCGGGATCTTCTCAATTATCACAGCAGAAAGTACTATGTTGATGATGATCCCGAAATTGATGACAGAGAATACGATATGCTTCAGAGGGAACTGGTTGAGATTGAAAAACAGTATCCCGAGCTTCGTACTGCCGATTCGCCGACATTGCGTGTCGGCGGAAGTGCGGATGTTCTGTTTGAGAGCGTTGTGCATCCCGTCAGAATGGAGAGCTTGCAGGATGCGTTCAGTGAAGATGAGCTGTCGGATTTCAACAACCGTGTTTTGCAGAGTGTCGAGGATGTTGTATATGTGGTTGAGCCGAAAATTGACGGTCTTTCGGTGTCACTCGAATACGTGAACGGGGTGTTTACGAGAGGCTCAACGAGAGGCGACGGAGATGTCGGAGAAGATGTTACGGCGAATCTTCGCACGGTGCGTTCAATTCCGTTGAAGCTTCGTGAGGACATACCGTTTATCGAGGTGAGAGGCGAGGTGTATATGCCGAAGAAGGCTTTTGCCGAGCTTGTTGAGCATCAGGAGATGATGGGCGAAAAGGCGTTCAAAAATCCGAGAAATGCCGCCGCAGGATCACTCCGACAGAAGAATTCTGAAATTACCGCACAAAGAAAACTTGATATTTTTGTGTTCAATATACAAAGAGTTGAGGGCAAGGAGTTAAGCTCACATAAGCAGTCGCTTGACTTTTTAAAGGAACTCGGATTTAAGACCGTACCGTTTTACAATACGTTTAATTCGATGGAAGGTGCCCTCACCGAGGTACGCAGAATAGGAGAAAACAGAACGGGTTTGCCGTTCGATATAGACGGAGCGGTAATAA
Organism: Acutalibacteraceae bacterium; assembly: GCA_045537495.1. Lineage (GTDB taxonomy): Bacteria > Bacillota > Clostridia > Oscillospirales > Acutalibacteraceae > UBA1425. The sequence continues at coordinate 10,106 of JAZSPN010000082.1, read as the reverse complement.
AGGTTGATAAATTTTCACAAAGAGAGAAACTCGGCAGCACGTCGAAGTTTCCGAAATGGGCGGTAGCATACAAGTATCCGCCCGAAGAAAAAGAAACGAAGCTTATTGATATAGAGATAGCTGTCGGAAGAACGGGTGTACTGACTCCGACGGCGATATTGGAGCCTGTATTCTTGGCAGGAACGACGGTGGGACGTGCTACACTCCACAACCAGGATTTCATAAGCGAAAAGGACATCCGTATCGGAGATACCGTTGTTGTCAGAAAAGCGGGAGATATAATACCCGAGGTTGTGACGGTAAAGGAGCATTTCGGAAAAGAAGTGTACAGATTGCCGACACGGTGTCCGTCGTGCAATGCTGATGTTATCAGAGAAGAGGGTGAGGCTGCCGTCAGGTGCGTCAATCCCGAATGTCCCGCACAGCTTATCAGGAATCTGATTCACTTTTGTTCAAAGTCCGCCATGGATATAGAGGGACTCGGAGATTCGGTGGTAGAGAAGCTGGTCGAAAAGAATCTAATAGAAACTCCGGCAGATCTTTACAAGCTGGACGAGCAGTCCGTCATGCTTCTTGACGGATTCAAGGAAAAGAGTGCATCGAACGTTGTCAGGGCGATTGAAGCTTCAAAGGAGAATGAGCTTCCGAGACTTTTGTTTGCACTGGGAATCCGACATATAGGCGAAAAAGCGGCGAAGCTGTTGGCTGCCGAATTCAAAAGCATGGAAAGACTTGCGGAAGCGACCGAGGAGGAAATTGCATCAATCGAGGGCTTCGGTGCCGTAATGGCGAAAAGTGTATACGACTTTTTCAGGATGTCGCAAAGTCGTGATCTTATCGAAAAACTACGTGCTTGCGGTGTGAATATGGTTTACGACAAGACCGTATCGGACAAACGTTTTGAAGGAAAAGTTTTTGTGCTGACGGGAACATTGCCCGGTTATTCGAGAGCGGAAGCTGCCGAAATAATAGAAAGCTTCGGCGGAAAAACGGCTTCCTCGGTGTCGAAGAAAACCGACTATGTTCTGGCGGGAGAAGAAGCGGGAAGCAAGCTTACAAAAGCGCAGTCACTCGGTATCACCGTTATTTCAGAGGAAGAATTCAGGGAGCTTTGCAAATAAATGATAATGGTAAGAGAAAAAAGTTTTTATAAAACGCTTGTGTCGCTCAGTCTTCCGATAGTGTTGCAGAATGTCATAACGTTTCTTGTCGGTCTTGCGGATAATATCATGGTGTCAAGACTCGGAGAAACCGCCGTTTCGGGAGTGTACGTTGCGAATCAGATTACGACGCTGTTACAGCTTCTTGTAACGGGACTCGGAGCGGCATTGACCGTGCTTTCCGCACAGTACTGGGGCATCGGGGATAAAAAGAGTGTAAAATACGTTATCGCAATAGCACTGAGAGCATCGATGTATGTTTCGGTCGTTCTGTGGGCGACGGTGTTCTTTTTCCCCGAAGCGGTGCTTTCGGTATTTACCGACGAAGCAGAGGTTATCACGGAAGGTGCAAGATACATAAGAATACTTTCATTCACATATGTTCCGTTTTGCATAACCAACGTTCTTATAGCGGCGATGCGTTGTGTGGAAACGGTAAAAATCGGAACAAAGGTTGCGTTCTGTGCACTGTTCGTGAATGTGTTTCTTAACTGGGTGCTTATTTTCGGACATTTCGGATTACCTGCACTCGGTGTCGTCGGTGCGGCAACAGCTACGCTCATATCGAGATTAGTTGAGCTTTCCGTTATGATTGTCTACGTTTTCAAGGTGGACAAGAAGCTCAAATTCAAAGTGCGTGAGCTTTTCAAAATGAACACAAAGTATGTAAAACAGTTCTTGCAGTACGGACTTCCCGTAATACTCGGAGATCTTTTGTGGGGAGTAAATCTTGTAACTCAGGCAGTGATAGTGGGACATCTCGGTACCGTTTCGATAGCTGCGGTAAGTATTGCAAACAATATTTTTTCCATAGTATCGGTAGGACTTTACGGAGTACGTGACGGATCCGCAATAATTATCGGAAAAGCCGTCGGAACAGGGGACAACGACAGAGTAAAGCTTTATGCAAAAACTTTGCAGGTCGTTTATGTTCTTCTTGGCGTTATGACGAGCATACTTATTACTCTGACGAAAATCGTGATACCGCTTCTTTACAGCGAAATGGATGCCGAAACCATCATAATGGCAAAAGAGCTTATAACCGTACTTTCCGTAACGGTACTGGGAACGGCTTATCAGATGGCATCGCTTACGGGAATCGTGAGGGCAGGCGGCGAAACACGTTTCGTGCTGATAAACGATTTGATTTTTGTCTGGCTCGTGGTAATTCCTTCGGCGGCAATAGCAGCATTTGTATTTTCGGCACCGACATGGGTGGTGTTTGCCTGCCTTAAATGTGACCAGATAATAAAGTGCGCCGTGGCCGCGATAAAGGTTAACAGATTCAACTGGATAAAGAATCTCACGGTTGCCGACAATAAATAATTTGATTGACTTATCATGGGTGATGTGGTAAAATGTTATGAAAGATATTAAACAAAAAATGCGTATACTCAACGCCTTGAGTTATCTGACTCAGCTTGGACTTTCCATAGCACTGCCTCCCGTTCTGTGCATTTTTGCAGGACTGTGGCTTCAGGAAAAAACGGGTGTCGGCGAGTGGATTATCGTCGTAATGCTCATCGTCGGACTCATAAGCGGAGTATGCAGTTTTATTTCGTTTTATAAAAGATTTACTTTTAATCACAGAAATGAAGATGAAACAGATGAAAATGGATAAAACCGTAAAAAAAGAAACGGCTGTCATCATTATCGGAACACTGATACTCGGTGCCGTGATGGTGGCGGTATTTGCATTACTCGGGAAATACGATTACACCGTATTGACGGGTACCGCACTCGGCAGCTTTGCCGCTGTACTTAACTTCTTCTTGATGGCACTTACCGTACAGAAGGCTGTCGGATGCGATGAAGCGGAGGCAAAAAAGAAAATACAGATTTCATACACGGTACGCTCAATAGCGTTGCTTGCTGTACTCGGAGTCGGAGTATATCTTCCGTATTTTCACTGGCTTCCGGTTGTTGTTTCGTCGCTTTTCCCGAGGATAACCATACTTTTCAGAACAGCCATGCTCAAAAAGAAAAACGGCACTTCAAACGGAGGTGAGGCTTAGTGGATATCAGCATCACCGGTGCGAAAATATTCTTTCGTATACCGTTACCGTGGGGCGGTGACATTCCGATAACGGAATCACAGATAAACTCATGGATAGTGCTTATCGTGGTTGCGATAATCTGCAAGGTGCTCACTCACAACATGAAGGTGAGGCCCGAGAGCAAACGTCAGGTTATAGCGGAGTTTATCGTGGAAAAAGCAACTAACTTTGTCACCGAGAACATGGGCGAGAGATTCAGAAACTTTGCACCGTTTATTGCGGCGGTCATGGCGATATCGGCGTTTTCCAGTCTGTCGAGCATATTCGGACTTTATCCGCCGACAGCGGACATTAACACAATTGCGGGATGGGCAATCGTAGTATTCTTAATGATAACGTACTACAAGCTGAAGGGCGGATTCTTCTCGTACCTTAAAGGATTCACACAGCCGATATTTATTCTGACTCCGTTCAACATCATCAGCGAAATCGCAACACCCGTATCAATGACATTCCGTCATTTCGGAAACGTAGCATCGGGTACGGTTATTTCAACTCTTATTTATGCGGCACTTGCGTTTGTATCAAACCTTGTTTTCGGCTGGTTGCCCGGATTTTTGGGCGAAATACCGTTTTTCCAGGTCGGTATCCCGATAGTTTTTTCACTGTACTTCGACATCTTCAGCGGTTGCTTGCAGGCATTTATCTTTGCAATGCTGACGATGATGTATATTGCTTCGGCGGCGGAGGATTCCGAAAGTACGCCGAAACAGCCTAAAAAGAAAAATAAACTCAGGAGGAATTCATAATGGAAAGAGCAATTATTCTTGCAGCATCAGCAATCGGCGCAGGTCTTGCAATGATCGCGGGTATCGGCCCCGGTATCGGTGAAGGTTACGCAGTCGGTAAGGCTTGTGAGGCTATCGGCAGACAGCCCGAGTGCAAAGGCTCCGTCACATCCACAATGCTTTTGGGATGTGCCGTTGCGGAAACGACAGGTCTTTACGGCTTCATCGTTGCACTTCTTCTCATGTTCGTAACACCCAACATGTTCATCGGCAAACTTTAATTCTTAAATTATTACTGACGAAAGGAGGCCGCTGTATGGGAGAATTTCTGGATCTCATATCGATAAACCCTTATCATATGCTTATCACCGTAATAAATCTGTTGATAATGTTTCTTCTTATCAAGAAGTTTCTTTTCAAGCCCGTCACGAGGATACTCGACGAGAGAAAAGCTCAGGTAGACAGGATTTACGACGAAGCATCAAGGGCACAGGAAGCGGCTGACAAAAACAAGGCGGAATATACCGAAAAGCTTTCAACCGCACAGACTCAGGCCGAGGAAATTATTAAAAAAGCCACCGTGAAAGCTGAAACAAAGAGTGACGAGATTATATCCGAAGCTTCCGCGAAAGCGGGACAGATGCTCAAAAAGGCAGAAGCCGACATAGCTCAGGAAAAGAAAAAGGCACTCAACGAAATCAAAAATGAGATTTCCGATATATCGGTATCCGTTGCAGAAAAAGTCATCGAAAGAGAAATCAAAGAAGAGGATCATAAAAACCTTATCGACGGTTTCATTGAAAAGCTTTAAGAGAGGAAGGTCACGTTATGTCAGACAGCGTTGCCGCCGAATACGGTTCGGCATTGTGGTCACTGGCGTCAGATGAAGGCTGTACCGAGGCGCTTTATGCCGATTCGGGTACGGTTCTCGAGGTGTTGCGTGACAATCCCGACTACATCAAGCTTATCTGCTGTCCCGATTTGCCTGTCGAGGAACGCATCGGTATTCTCCACGAAGCCTTCAGCGGTTCCGTTCATGCTTATATGCTCAACTTCCTGAAACTTCTTACGGAAAAACGACGTTTTTCGTTCGTGCAGGAGTGTCTTTGCGAGTATCAGCGCCTTTGGGACGAGGCAAACGGCATCGAAAATGTTGCGGTATATTCAGCGGTTGAGCTCAGTGATTCTCAGAAGGAACAGCTCATTGTAAAGCTGTCGGAAAAGCTCAACAAAAATATTCGTCTTCGCACACTTGTCGATCCCGCGTTAATCGGCGGAATCCGTGTCGAAACGAAGGAACTTTTGCTTGACGGAAGTGTTCGGGCAAAGATAGAAACTATCAGAGATAATCTTATCAATAAAGTTATCTGACGAAAGCGAGTGGATCTGTATGTCGCTTCGACCTGAAGAGATCAGTGACATCATAAAGTCACAAATTAAAAATTACGAGTCAAAGATAGAGCAGGCAGAAACCGGCACCGTCATTCTTGTCGGTGACGGAATTGCAAAAGCTCACGGACTTGAAAACTGTATGGCGAACGAGTTGCTTGAATTTCAGGATGGCGGATTCGGCATGGCGCTCAACCTTGAAGAGAGTGTTGTATCGATCGTTATGCTCAGCAGTGAAAGTAATATAAAGGAAGGTTCGTCTGTAAAGAGAACGGGACAGGTTGTCAGCGTTCCCGTCGGAGAAGGACTTATCGGCAGAGTGGTAAATGCTCTCGGTCAGCCCATTGACGGCAAGGGACCGACGGGCTGTGAAAAGACACGTCCCATCGAGTCGGAGGCACCGGGGATTATCAAAAGAAAGAGTGTCAGTGTACCGCTTCAGACGGGAATCAAGGCGATTGACAGTATGATTCCCATAGGAAGAGGTCAGCGTGAGCTTATTATCGGTGACAGACAGACAGGTAAAACGAGCATTGCGACAGATACCATTCTCAATCAGAAAAATGAAAATGTTATTTGTATATATGTAGCGATAGGACAAAAGAATTCGACGGTATCGGAAATTGCTGAAACTTTACGTCGCGGCGGAGCGATGGACTATACCGTTATCGTATCGGCAACGGCATCGGAGCAGGCACCGCTTCAGTATATTGCACCTTATTCGGGTTGTGCGATGGGTGAATACTTTATGGAGCAGGGCAAGGACGTTCTTATAGTTTATGACGACCTTTCCAAGCATGCTGTTGCATACCGTGCACTGTCGCTTCTTATCAGAAGACCTCCGGGACGTGAGGCATATCCGGGTGATGTATTCTACCTTCACAGCCGTCTTCTGGAACGTGCCGCAAGAGTGGCTCCCGAGTATGGCGGAGGAAGCCTCACGGCGCTTCCGATAATTGAAACTCAGGCGGGCGACGTTTCGGCGTACATTCCGACGAATGTTATTTCGATCACCGACGGACAGATTTTCCTTGAATCCGAGCTTTTCCATTCGGGTGTTATGCCGGCGGTTAACCCCGGCATTTCGGTCAGCCGAGTCGGAGGAAATGCCCAGATCAAGGCGATGAAGAAGGTTGCGGGTACTTTGAAGCTTCTCTATTCACAGTACAGAGAGCTTCAGAGTTTTGCACAGTTCGGATCCGATCTCGATACCGATACAAAGAACCGTCTTGCACTCGGTGACAGAATCGTTGAAGTGCTCAAACAGGACAAGAGATCTCCCGTAGCGGTAGAGCTTCAGGTTGCAATTCTGTATGCCGTCGTAAACGGTCATCTTAACTCGGTACCCGTAAACAGAATCAAAATCTACGAAGCGGGGCTTTATCAGCATCTTAGACTTCGTTACGATGAGCTTCTCTCGAGAATTGTTGCCACGGGCGACCTTTCGAAAGAAGATACGGCGATACTTGATAAAGCGATAAAAGAATTTACAGACGATTTTTTGAATTAATCATATAAAGGAGGGGCTTTTGTGGGCGGTGCTTCTGCAAGAGATGTCAAAAACAGAATAAAAAGCGTTGAATCCACCATGCACATCACAAAGGCCATGGAGCTTGTTGCCTCCTCGAAGCTTAAAAAGGCAAAGGAAAAAATGGAGAGCAGTCGCTTTTACTTTACATCGCTTTACGAAACGCTTTCCGATATTGCGCTGCACAACAACGATTTTTCGTCCGTGTTTGTCAGGAAACGCGAAGTCAAAAAGCGCTGTTTTGTCGTAATAGCAGGCGACAGAGGACTTGCCGGAGGCTACAATACCAACGTCTTCAAGCTTTGTGCCGAAATGACGGGAGATGAGCCGTTTTGCGTTGTCCCCGTCGGAAAGAAATCTCTTGAATACTTCAAAAAAAGCGGTGCAGAGATTCTTTTTGACGAATATTCCGTAGTCGGTGATATTGATTTAAAAAAATGTGAGTCACTCGGAAAGGCTCTTGCCGACAGCTTCAAAAAAGGTGTTTTTGACGAGCTTCACATAGTGTATACCGACTTTGTTTCAATGCTGTCGCAGTCACCCGATTCGAAAAAGCTTCTGCCGATAACGGTTGACGGCGAAAAGCGGGCGAAGAGAGAATTTATATTGTATGAACCTTCAAGCGAGGGAGTATTCAACAGAATTGTGCCCTTGTACTTGTCGGGAATTTTTTACGGAGCCATATGCGAAAGCTATGCAAGTGAACTTGCCGCACGAAGAACGGCGATGGATTCGGCGACGAGCAATGCGGAAGAGATGATAGAGAGTCTTAGCTTGCAATACAACAGAGCACGACAGGCGGCGATTACCCAGGAAATCACCGAGATTATCGCAGGCTCTGAAAGTATCTGAAATAGAAAGGATTGAGAATCATGAGCGATCCTAATGTCGGAAAAATAATTCAGGTTATCGGACCGGTTATAGATATCAAGTTTGAAACGGGAAAGCTTCCCGCGCTTCTTAATGCTATCGAGATTGATAATAACGGCAAAAAGCTGATTGTTGAAGTAGCACAGCATATCGGTGACAGTGTCGTTCGCTGTATAGCCATGAGCAGTACGGACGGTCTTGTACGAGGTACACCTGCACTTGACACGGGAAACAGCATCAGTGTTCCCGTCGGACCTGAAACACTCGGAAGAATCTTCAATGTTCTCGGTGAAGCGGTTGATGAAAAGCCTGATCCCGAAACACAGGAGCGTTGGCCGATACACAGACAGGCACCGTCTTACGAGGAACAGGAATCAACAACGGAGATTCTTGAAACGGGAATCAAGGTTATCGACCTTATCTGCCCGTATGCAAAGGGCGGAAAGATAGGTCTTTTCGGCGGCGCCGGTGTAGGTAAGACCGTTATCATTATGGAGCTTATCAACAATATTGCAAAACAGCACGGAGGTATCTCCGTTTTCTCGGGTGTCGGTGAACGTACAAGAGAAGGCAACGATCTTTACAATGAAATGATGGAATCGGGCGTTCTCGGAAAAACGGCACTTGTATACGGACAGATGAACGAGCCGCCGGGAGCCAGAATGAGAGTTGCCTTGTCGGGACTTACAATGGCGGAATATTTCCGTGACAAGGAAAATCAGGACGTTCTCTTGTTTATTGATAATATTTTCAGATTTACACAGGCGGGAAGTGAGGTTTCCGCACTTCTCGGAAGAATGCCTTCCGCGGTCGGATATCAGCCGACACTTGCAACGGAAATGGGTGCACTTCAGGAGAGAATAACATCTACCAAAAAAGGCTCAATTACATCGGTCCAGGCAGTATACGTTCCCGCCGACGACCTGACGGACCCTGCACCCGCAACGACGTTTGCCCATCTTGATGCGACAACCGTTCTCAGCAGAAGTATTTCTTCTCAGGGCATTTATCCCGCGGTTGATCCGCTTGAATCGACAAGCCGTATTCTCACTCCCGAGTTCGTCGGAGAAGAGCATTATCTTGTTGCCAAGGAAGTTCAGAGAATACTTCAAAGATATAAGGAGCTTCAGGATATCATCGCCATCATGGGTGTTGAAGAACTCAGTGACGAGGATAAGCTGACGGTTTCACGTGCAAGAAAGGTCCAGAGATTCCTTTCGCAGTCGTTTACCGTAGCGGAGCAGTTTACGGGACTTGAGGGCAAATATGTGCCGCTTAAAGAAACGATAAAGGGCTTCAAGGGAATTATCAGCGGTGAATACGATGATCTTCCCGAATCGGCGTTCCTGTTTGTCGGAACTATCGAGGAAGCCGTCGAGAAAGCACGTGGTATCGAGGACGGTGCTGTATCATGAGTAAGTTTCACTTGCAGATAATTACTCCTGTGGGATATATGTTTGACGGCGATGTATCGCAGATTTCCGTAAGGTCGACGGAGGGTGAAATGGCGGTGCTTGCAGGTCATATACCCGCGGTAACGGCACTGACGGGCGGTGAATGCAGAATTTACACCGACGAGGGTATCAAAAAAGCTGATTATGCGGGCGGAATGCTTGCCGTAACAAAAGAATTGACACGAGTGTTTTTTACGGATTTTTTGTGGAAATAAATGAAAGGGGCTGCAAAAAAACGAAAGTTTTTTGCAGCCCTTTTTGAGGGGACAGGAAAAAATTAAGAACGGACAAACTGAGCAAAATGCAGGCTTCAGACTCCGTTTTGTTTGCCCGAAGGCGTAGGTCTGTATGAATTAAGGATACCGAAACAAACAACCCACGCTGAATTGCTTTCAAAATATTTTTTGGAGGTATCCTGATGAACTATATTAAATCTTGTGAATTCAATATTGACACCGCTTGTGTTGAAGTGAAACTTATTGACGGTTCTATGTATCAATCGACTGCATTGCGGTAGAAAACGAATATGCAAACAATATGTACGAAGTATCGGAACTTGATTATCTTATCTATAATGAACCAATTAGTTATGTCACATTATTGCTTAGTGGCAAAATGAAAGAATATCTGCGGAGCAGCACCGATTACACGCCGTTATCAGATTTGAGATAAACCAAATCACCAAAAATTCAGATTTCTAAACCTTAAAAATTCGCCCATAATGTGCATTATACGTAAAAGTTGAGGTATAGGACAAATTATACGCATCTCTCAATTACCGTACTTTGAAACCGTTGATATACAAGGGCTTCTGGCCCCTCAGAACGCTTACTTTTCCATCCTTTCATTTTGTTTCCGCCTTTCTCACAAATAGCACATTTTTATCACAATATTCGATATAATATAAAAGTTAGCAGGCA
>JAZSPN010000079.1:0-18902 GCA_045537495.1 Acutalibacteraceae bacterium | reverse complement strand
GCCTTCTCAAAAACCCGCTGAGCACATTCCGTCAGATATTCTTCGTCAAGTGTCAGACTTTCCGTGCAACGAAGCGAAGCCGAAAGCACGGAAGGATTTATCTTTTTCAGCTCGGGAATTACAAGATTTCTGATTCTGTTTCTCGAATAATCGTTACACTTATTTGTACTGTCGGTAACATATTGTATGCCGTTTTTTTCGCAATAATTTTCAATTTCTTCTCTTGTGCACGAAATCAGCGGTCTGATAAAACGTCCTCTGACGGGCGGTATTCCGCAAAGTCCGTTAAGTGCACTGCCTCTCGTCAGGTGTAAAAGCACCGTTTCAAGGTTATCGCTCAAAGTATGTGCCGTCGCGATTTCACCGTCAGTCAGCGATTCGAAAAAAGCATATCTCTTTTTTCTGCCGTACTCTTCGATGCCCTCTGAGCATTCGGAAGCTTCTTTTGCCACATCACATCTGAGCACATGAAGCGGAACCGACAGCTCTTCACACAGATTTCTGACAAAAAGCTCGTCACGCTCGGATTCTTCGCCCCTGAGCATATGATTGACATGGGCGGCGCTGACGGTTATCCCGAACTCCTCTCTGAGAGAAAGCATCACGTTGAGAAGCGATACGGAGTCGGCACCTCCCGACAGTGCAACAAGTACCGATCCGCCTTTGAGCATATTATATTTTATAACGGTATCTCTGACCTTACATATCATTTCTAAGCCTTTCAATTCCGACAAACAACGTATGTTCCGCATCCCAGACCATCTTTACGGTGTTGGTTGCTCCGTGTCGGTTTTTTGCCACGATAACCTCGACTTCGTTGGCAACCTTTCCGTCGTCCTCGGGCTTCGGGCCTTCTTTTTCGTCTTTTTTCTCGCCCGCATAATAATCGGGACGGTAAAGCATCATGACGATGTCGGCATCCTGTTCAATTGAGCCCGATTCACGAAGGTCGGCAAGCTGAGGTCTGTGCGATTTGCCTCTGCCTTCCGTTCCTCTCGAAAGCTGTGCACAGCACACTACCGGAATGGAGAGATCCTTCGCCATCTGTTTGAGATTTCTCGTGATTTCGGAAACCTCCTGAACACGGCTGTCACTTCTCGTCGTCGGCTTGATAAGACCGAGATAGTCTATGATGACACAGTCAACATTCCTCATTCTTCTGAGCTTCGCCTTCATCTCGGGAACGGTTATATCCGACGAATCGTCGAAATAAAGCTCACAGTCATTGAGTACCGAAGTGGCAATACCAAGACTTGTCCAGTCATCCGCATCAAGTTCACCCGTACGCATTTTTTCGCTCTTTATTCTTGCTTCGGAACAAAGTACACGCTGTGCAAGCTGTTCCTTTGTCATTTCGAGTGAAAATACAACGACTTTTTTCTTTCCGAGAAGTGAAACGTTTCTCGCAAGATTAAGCGCAAAACTCGTCTTACCCATGGCGGGACGTGCACCGATAAGAATAAGGTCGGATCTGTGAAGTCCCGTCAGAACGGCATCGAGATCCGCAAATCCCGTGGGAAAGCCTTTGTAAAGATCCCTTTCGTCGGAATTGAGCTTGTTGAGTCGGTCATAAACCTCATTTACGATGACATCGGAAATTTTGGAAGGACCTGCCGTCATCTTTCCCGATCGTATATCGTATATCTTCTGTTCGGCCGAATCAATCAGAAGGTCAACTTCCATATCGGAAGAAACGGTATCTTCAATTATCTCTTTTGATGTATTTATAAGTGTACGCAAATAATGCTTCTCCCGAACAATTTTTGCATACTGCTCAACGTTTCTTATACTCGGAACGCTGTCGGCAAGCTGTCGCAGATACGTTCTGCCTCCCGCCTCGTCAAACGTGTTTCTCGAACGAAGCTCCTCGAGAATTACCAGGGGATCGATTTTTCCGCCTGCCGTTTCAAGAGCAATCATCGTTTCAAATATCACTCTGTGTTCGGGACTGTAAAAATATTCAGGTCGCAACAGAACCTGTACCTGAGGAAGGCAGGACGGCTCAAGCAGAATACAGCCAAGCACTGCCTGTTCAGCATCCGCGCTGTAAGGCATTGCTATCGAGTCATATCCCAAAAACACCTGATTCTTTTCCAAAGGTGATCCCTCCGATTATTCGCTTACCGAAACAAAAAACTTTGCACTGATTCCCTGATAAAGCTTGATCTCGGCTTCGTATGTGCCGAACGTCTTGATGTCGTCCATTACGATTTTTCTCTTGTCGGCATCTATGCCAAGCTGTTTCTTTATTGCTTCGGCAACTTCCTTCGATGTAACCGATCCGAAAAGCTTTCCGTTCTGACCTGCCTTCGCTGTTATCTTCAACGTTTTTCCGCTGATATCACGTGCGGAATTCTGTGCGTTTTCGGTATCAACCTTTATCTTATGCTGAGCTGACTGTTCTCTGTTTTTAAGCTCACTCATGGTCTGTGCATTCGCTTCCGATGCAAGTCCTCTGGGAAAAAGGAAATTACGTGCATATCCGTCTGCGGCATTTACCATTTCGCCTTTTTTTCCGAGTCCTTTAACATCCTGTGTCAAAATAACCTTCATTTTTATACTCCTATCTTTCATTGAATTCGTCAATTGCTTTGCGAAGTTTTTCTTCCGCTTCGGAAACTGTCATGTCCTGAAGCTGTGCCGCCGCCATCGTCTGATGACCGCCTCCGCCGAGTTTCTCCATTATCACCTGAACATTCACAAGTCCCAGTGATCTCGCGGAAATATTTATGACATTACCGCTTCTGAACACCACAAACGATGCGTCAACCTGAGAAATATTCAGCAACTCGTCTGCCGCCTGCGATGCAATAATCCTGATATCGCGCGATTCAAAATCCGCCTTTGCAATTGCACAGTTTCTGTATTCGACAGATGATGAAACTATCTTGTTTTTCTGCTTATAGCTTTCGAGTGTGCTTGAAAACAGTTTCTTAACCCTCACGGTATCTGCTCCGCGTGATTTAAGGTATGCCGCCGCCTCAAAAGTTCTCACTCCTGCACGAAGCACAAAATTTCTCGTATCAAGCGTTATTCCCGAAAGAAGGGCATCCGCCTCGAAGCTTCCTATAACGGGCTCTCCTCCGATGTACTGCAAAAGCTCCGTAACCATCTCAGATGCCGAGGAAACGGCGGGATCATGGAAGAATATTACCGCCTTGTCAATGAAATTGACCGACTTTCTGTGATGATCTATAACCACAACCTTCTTCGCCTTTTTGTAAAGCTCGGGCTCCTCCACGAAATCGGTAATATGTGTATCAACAATGATAAGCAGTGTTTCGTCGCTTATTTTTTCCAACGCCTGAGAAGGTCCGAGAATCCTGAAATCCTCCTCATCCATTCTCTCCATTAGCGGTCCGGCAAGTGATTTCTCGCGGTCGGTAACGATAAACGGCTGAACACCCATCGACTTTGTTGCCGAATACATGGCAACCGCCGCTCCCATGGCATCGAGATCGGGAAAACGGTGTCCCATAATCATGACGTTTTTGCTGCTTCTGATAAGATCGGCTACCGAAGCCGCAACAATGCGTGTTCTGACTTTTGTTGTTTTTTCTATTCCCTTTGCTATTCCTCCGTAGAACAGATAGGCGCCGTCCTCCGCCTTGATTGCAACCTGATCTCCGCCACGGCTCTGTGCCATATCGAGAGCCTGACGTGCATTCGTTTCGCATTCGGCAAAAGTTTTTCCCGTTCCGACACCGACAGAAAGCGATACACCGACTCTCTGCTCACGGAAAGTAAAGTTTCTGATCTCGTCAAGAATCTTGAATTTTTCTTCCTTCATTGCCTCAATATTCCGGGTTTCGGCAATTATTATGTATCGCTCGGAACTCATCTGTCCGTAGCTGGTGTTATACTTAGTCGCCCAGTCACCTATCGCCCTGTCAATTCCGAGACGTATTCCCGAAAAATCGTTGTTGGTGTAATTCTTCTGAATTTCATTGAATCCGTCAACCGCAACTATCAGTATCTGAGGCCTGCTGAGTGAATATTCAATCTCGGTAAGTCTGAGTTTTGTTTCGTCAACGAAATAATAAATCCGCATCTGCGAATCCTTATGCTTCGTTTCGTCGTAAAACACCTTAAAGTACTTCCCGTCCCGACTGACGGAAAAATCCGTTCCCGTCTTAAAAGAGAGTGATGTTTCGGGGAAGTGCTCAAACAAGTTTCCCGCTTCCTCTTTTTCGATTTTCATTACGCCGTCCGAAAATTCAGCGTTAAAAAGAATTATATCTCCCTTATCATCGGTTACAACCAAGGGCAAAGGAAATGACGATACCGACTTTCTTTTCGCAAAATTCGTCTTCGAGGAAATATGCAGTATTACATGTATAAGATCCTTGACCGCGACACTTGCCCATACTATATACGCAACAAGCAACACCGCCGATACACCGAATTCCGCATATGCTGTCGGTCGGCTGAATTTCAACGTTACAACTGAGAACGCTATGCTTGCCAGAACAAGCACTATCGGCATTATCAAAAGTCTGCGAAACCGTTTAAAGCTCACCTGATACTCCTCCGAAATTAATTTATACCTCAAGTACTATGGGAAGAACGATCGGATTTCTCTTTGTACGCTCATACATGAGCCTTGACACGCTGTCCTTCACTCTGTTTTTCAGCATGCCGATATTCTTTCCGTTTTTCGAGGCATTCTCTTCAACAGCCGAAAGAACTGCCTTGTTTGCGTCTTCGATAAGACGCTCCGCTTCCTTCTCGTAAACAAAACCCTTTGTTACTATCTCGGGGCCCGATACAAGATATCCCGTAACATAGTCAACAGCAAGCGAAACAATAATGATTCCGTCCTGCGACAAATGCTTTCTGTCACGAAGAACGGCATTTCCGACATCTCCGACGCCGTAACCGTCTACGAACACTCTGCCCGCCGTAACATTCTGTCCCATCACTGCCGACTCACCCGTAAATTCAACGGTGTTTCCTATATCGGCAACAATGATGTTTTCGTGCGGGATTCCGACACTTTCGGCAAGGAAGGCATGCTTGCGAAGATGCTTCTGCTCTCCGTGTACGGGCACAAAATACTTCGGCTTGACGATACCCATCATCATTTTAAGCTCTTCCTGACAGGCGTGTCCCGATACGTGTACCTCGTACATCTTTTCGTATATTACCTCGGCTCCGAGTTTCATAAGCTCATTTATGACTCTGCCGACGGTTTTTTCATTGCCCGGAATGGGTGTTGCAGATATGATAACAAAATCATTGGGACAGATTTCCACCTTGCGATGCTCCGAAAAAGCCATTCTCGCAAGTGCGGAAAGAGGCTCCCCCTGACTGCCCGTCGTTATAATGACAAGCTTGTCGGCCGGATATTTATTGACAAGATCGATATTGATAAGAATTCCGTCGGGTATATCGAGTACACCGAGTTCTTCGCCTATTGCCACTACGTTTTCAAGACTTCTGCCCGACAGAACAACCTTTCTTCCGAGTTTGCTTGCAGTATTTATTATCTGCTGTACTCTGTGAATGTTTGAAGCAAACGTTGCAACAATAATACGTCTGCCCTCCGCTCTGTGGAAAAGCGTTTCGAACGATTCTCCGACCTTGTGCTCCGATTCGGTAAAGCCCGGTCGCTCCGCATTCGTCGAATCCGAAAGAAGAGCCAGCACCCCTTCGCTTCCGATCTGTGAAAACCGCGCAAGGTCTATCATCTCACCGTCAATCGGCGTACTGTCAATTTTGAAGTCGCCCGTCTGGACAATCGTTCCCGCTTCGCACCTGATTGCAAGGGCAACCGCTCCCGGAATAGAGTGATTTACATGGATAAGCTCCACTTCGAATGCACCGAGAAATATCTTGTCGCCCTCACTGATGACATTGAGGTCCACCACGTTCAGCATACCGTGTTCACGGAGTTTTGCCTGAATAAGACCTATCGTCAACAGCGTTCCGTATACGGGCGCATTGATGATTTTGAGAAGATACGGCAATCCGCCTATATGATCCTCGTGTCCGTGCGTAATGACAATTCCCTTTATCTTTTCCTTGTTCTGTTCCACATATGAAAAATCGGGTATAACAAGATCTACACCGAACATATCCGCATCGGGAAATGACAGTCCGCAATCGACCAGGAACATATCTCCGTCATATTCGTAAAGAGTCATGTTCTTGCCGACTTCGTTAAGTCCTCCGAGGAAGGATACTCTGACGGGCTTCGTCGGTGCCTTCGGACGCTCCGTGCGGAATCTGCTCTTTCCGTTAAATCTCTTCTGTGAAGATGTATTCTGCTTATGACTTTGATTCTGCTTCTGACTTTGTTTCTGAGTCTGCTTCTGGTTTTTTCTTGTATTCTTCTGTAAGCCGGTCGGAACCTGCTTGATGTTCTGCTTGGCGGAACTTTTTTCCTGAGAATTCTTTTTTCCTCTTAAAGAGGCATCCGTTATCTCGGGTTTCTTTGCTGACATTTTAAACCTGATACCTCCCGTACAATCGGTACTCGGGTATCTTCCTTTCTTTAATTTTATATTTAATTACACTTTCTCACAATGACAACATACCTAGTCTATATATTACTACCATTACCGCTTATTGTCAAGTTATATGTATCGGCAACACGTCGATAAGCTTTTGCCCGTTCCCGTGTTGCCCTTGTACTCAGTTTACTTTATATCTTTCAGAAGCTTTTCGAAGCCGTCGCACATCTCCATTGATGTTTCCATTCTGTCCGCTTCAGCTATTACGTTTACCCTTCTGCCTGTCCTTGAAGGCGTTATCAAAAGTCTTCCCTTATCTCTCTTTATCGAAATGCCTTCTCTTACCTTGTTTTCTCCGTCCGAATCATTACCGAAAATATCGGAAAGCCTTGACGGCGGGAACGAAAGGTCAAAGGTCTTTCTCGTGACAAAAAATTCGGGAAGCTCTGAGCACAGCTTCTTTAATGATGATTCTCTTTCTTTCATTATTGACAGTATTCTGACGGTCATAAACAGTCCGTCACGTACAAAAAACTGTCGGGAAGAAAGTCTTCGTGCCTCGGAATCCGAATCGTCACTCGGTGTCGTGAGATATCTGTATGCCTTCTTGCCGAATTCTGCCGCCAGGTAGTCGAGTGCTATCGGCGCATCGAACGGAAGAGCAAGATCTCTGCCGTTTTTCAGTTCATTCAGACAGCACAGTGCCAGCAGCTTCTCATGCGGTATATTTTCGTTTCTGTTTAAAAAGGCTTCGACCTTCAGTCCGTCTTCACTGATCCTGAAAATCAGCTCACCGCTTTTTGAACAACCAAGCTTCGCAAAGGTATCTTCCATCAGCATTTCAATGTTTTCATTATCACTGATAACCGATGCACCCATACCTTTAAGCTCATACGGTGCCTGTTTCGCAAGCTCCCTGGCATACATAAGTCTGATGCTTCCCATGTCGGCAACATCCTTCAGATTATCCGTAAGACATCTGTTGAACTCGCCTTTTTCAAGCCTCGCTTCTATCTCGCGTTCGAGATGTCTTCTGACTGACAGTCCCGCTTCACCGCATACTTTTATCTGCGGCTCATTTCCTCCGCTTACATAAATTCCGACACATAATCCGCAAAATGCCGTGCAGTACGACAGCTGTGATTCGAAACATTCACCGAAGCTCCATACATGAGCGCCCGACGACATCATTCCCGATATAAGTGCATATTTGAGCACCTTCGCTCCGACACTGCCGTCAAAACCTATTCCGATCTTTCTGCAATCGCCGATACTCGCTATTGCCGATCCGATGCAGGTGCACATCTCGGGAGTAAGCTCAAGAGAAAGCCCGATTCCGCTGTCATCGAAAATCTCCCTCTTCACTCTGTCATACTTGACATTTCCTCGTACACTCATATTGCTTTCAATGTTTTTATTCGGCCAAACAAGCGTTTTCGGATTAAGCACCGCAAATTCTCCGACATTGCTTTTCGTTCCGACTACGCTCTGCTCGTAAATTCCCGCTCCCCGTCTCACGGTCGCTCCCGTGCAGATAAGAGCGTCGTTGATAACGCATCCCGAATGCACCGACGCTCCTTTAAGAAGCACCGATTCTCTTATCTTACAGCCGGTACCTATTACACATTCGCTTCCGATAACGGTATTGGGACCTATCACCGCCGAATCCGCTATATCCACTCTCTCACCAATAAATACGGGCGGTATAATCGTATAATCTCCCTTGGGCAATTCTCCCTGCGCATAAATACCCTCACCCGTTTTTCTGAGCGGAAATTTAATCTTCCCGTTCAGCATATCCTTATGACAGCGAAGATATGCCCCGATATCTCCTATATCGCACCAGTAACCCGTGGCATTATAGCAATAAAGACTTTTTCCCTCTTTCAGCAACTTCGGGAAAAGCTGTTTGCCAAAATCATATTCTCCGTCGGGGATTTCCTTTAAAACCTTGGGCTCTATTATATATATGCCCGTATTTGCAATATTTCCGACCGCCTGACTCCATGAAGGCTTCTCGTTAAAGGATATTATTCTCCCCTTCTCGTCGAAGTTGACAAGTCCGTATTCTCTCGGATCATCCACCTTGCAGCCGACCACGGTAATGTCTGCATTTTCACTTCTGTGATAAAGCACGATTTTATCAAGCTCAAAATCACAAACTGCATCTCCGCTTATGACGAGAAACGTTTCGTCGAAGTCCTTTGCCGCATTTTTGACACTGCCCGCCGTACCGAGAGGCTTATCCTCTTTTACAAAGTGAAGCTTCATGCTCTTATAGCTGTCACCGTAGCGATCTTTGATTTTTTCCGCCAGATAACCGAGAGTAATATATGCTTCGTCAAATCCGTTTCTTACAAGCAGATCGAAAATATACTCGATTACGGGCTTCGAACAAATATCCACACCGGGCTTCGGAATGTCGCACGTGAGCGGTCTGAGCCTTTTTCCCTCTCCGCCTGCCATTACTACTGCTTTCATACGATCTCTCCTAATGTAAAATTCACATATAGTATGTTCAGCGGTTTAAAAAAATAACCAAAAAACTTGTTGAAGTTCAAAATATGTGATATCATATCGGAAGAGGTGATTTTTGTGTCCTTGAAACACGTTGACATTTTCACCGACGGCTCATGCTCGGGAAATCCCGGTGCAGGCGGTTGGGGAAGCATTCTTCGCTACGGCGTTCACGAAAAAGAAATCAGCGGAGGCTGCTCGGATACTACAAATAACAGAATGGAGCTGACAGCACTGATCGAAGCTCTGTCACTGCTGAAAGAGCCGTGCGAAATAGCCGTCTACACCGATTCACGCTATGTTGCAGACGGAATAACGAAAGGCTGGGCCGTTTCGTGGCGTAAGAACGGTTGGAGAAAGGCGGACAAAAAGCCTGCTCTCAATCCCGATCTGTGGGAAAAGCTCCTCGACCTTCTTTCTCCTCACGAATATACCATTCACTGGTTAAAGGGACATGACGGTCATCCCGAAAATGAGCGCTGCGACCGTCTTGCCGTCGCTCAGACCGAAAAATACCGTAACTGTTAAAGGATGTGCCGTTTTGAAAATTGCATTTCTTATCATGAACATGGGCAGCGGCGGTGCCGAACGTTCCGTCAGCGCACTCAGCTCTCATTTGTCAAAAACCGAAGACGTGACCGTTTTTGTTGTCAGCGGTGACAGTTCTTTTTATCCTTTTTCCGAAAAAGTAAACGTTAAATATCTTTCTCAGCCTGAGCTGCCCCGTTCAAAATCTCCGAAAAGAATTACAGCCGTAATCAGAAGAGCTTTTGCAATCCGCAAGGCGGTCAGTCGGGAAAATCCCGATGTACTCGTCGGCATGAGTCACATTATGTCGGCTTATGCGGTTTTCTGCACGGTGTTTACTAAGTGCATCGCCATCGGCACCGAAAGAAGCAATCCGTTCAAATTTCATTCGGGAAAGCTTATCACCCTGCTTCGCAAATGCACCTCACTTCTTTGTGACGGTTTTGTGTGTCAGACAAAAAAAGCCGCCTCATTCTTCCCTGCTTCCGTTCAGAAAAAATGTGCCGTAATTCCGAACGCCGTCTTCAATCCCCATGTTTTCGAAACCGAGGTCCCCGCCGTCAGAGAAAAAAACATTACCGCGCTCGGCAGAATGGAAAAATACAAGGGCTTCGATGTCCTTCTTCACGCTTTCAGGCTGATAAACGAAAAATATCCGGAATACACCCTGACAATTTTCGGCGAAGGAAAAGAAATGCCGTCACTGATTTCACTTTCCGAAGAACTCGGAATAAAAAACAAGGTTATTTTTCCCGGCACCGACGAAAATGCCGTTGAGAAAATCTCTAAATCTTCCGTTTTTGTTCTCTCCTCACGCTTTGAAGGTATGCCCAACGCACTCATCGAAGCCATGGCTTCGGGGGTTCCGTGCGTTTCCGCCGACTGCGACATGGGACCGTGTGAGCTTATCGAAAACGGTACAAACGGATTTCTCGTTCCCGTTGACTCCTTTGAAGGAATTGCCGATGCCGTGATAAAAATCCTCGGTGACAAACAGCTTTCCGATAAATTCAGCCGTAATTCTCTGAAAATCCGAGATTCTCACAGTATTTCTGCCGTTTGCGACAAATGGATTTCTTATTTCAGATCCTGTAAATCTTAATAAAATCTTAATATAATTGTCATGCCATTTACAAAATTAATTCTCATTTGACATAATAACCGCATTTTTTTCGTGTATAATGAATTGCATATTGTAAAAATCGGAGTGTGCAGAGTGATGACTCAACCTTTTTATAAAGTCCGCAAAATTACGGATATTCGCGATCTTGTTCGTCAGAGTGCAGAGCTTTATGCCGACATGCCTGCATTCGAGGTCAGAGCGGATAAGGGCGAAATCAAAATAAAAACATACGCAAAGTATCTGCGTGATATAAACCGTCTCGGAACGGCTCTTGTTTCAATGGGGCTCAAAGGTTCCAAAATCGCCGTTGCCGGAAAAAACTCCTACGAATGGTTTACCACATACATGGCCGTTGTCGGCGGAGTCGGCGTAATCGTTCCCGTCGATAAAGAGCTTCTCATCGACGAAATAAAGAATATTTTTTCCACCGCCGAGGTCAGACTTCTTGTCTGCGACAAGGCTTTCTATAAGAAAATTGCTCCGCACAAGGATATTCTGAGTCCGGAAATGAAAATAGTTCTCACCGATATCAAGGATGACACCGAGGAAGCACTGTCTTTTTCAAAACTCTTAACGCTCGGCAAAAAGCTTCTTGAAAACGGCGACACGGAATATACCGATGCCGTCATCGATCCCGAAGACGTCTGCTCTCTTCTCTTTACTTCGGGTACAACCGGCGCTTCAAAAGCCGTCATGCTCTGTCACCGCAATATTTGTTCCGATGTCATGCTTGCAAGACAAGTCATCGACGTCAAAACGTCGGACCGAGGCCTTTCCATACTTCCCGCACATCACACGTACGAAGCTCTCGTTTCTCTTTTCGTTCTCTGTTACAGCGGTTGCTGCGTCGCTTTCTGTGACGGTCTTCGCTACGTTGCAAAAAATTTCAAGGATTACAGTCCTACGGTTTTCTGCTGTGTTCCCCTGCTTCTTGAAAATGTTCATTCCAAAATCATGAAGAACATCAGGGAAAAGAAGAACGGCGAAAGAATGTTCCGCTTCGCAAAGGCTGCCGTAAAGGCGGGTGACAAGCTTAAAATCAATCTTCGCAAAATGTTTTTCAGCGAGATTCAGGCGGTATTCGGAGGTAATCTCCGTCTTGTAATCGTCGGTGCAGCTCCCGTTCCCGCCGACATTCTCGAGGACTTCACTCTTTTCGGTGTCCAGGTCGTCTGCGGTTACGGACTCACGGAGTGTTCACCTCTCGTTATATGCAATAATGACAGAGTTATCACCTGCGACTCAATCGGTGTTCCCCTCCCCGAGGTCGAAGTAAAAATCATCAACAAGGAGCCCGAAACGGGCATCGGTGAAATCTGCCTTAAAGGTCCCATGGTCATGAAGGGCTATTACAAAAATGAGGAAGAAACCGACAAAGTCATCGACGAAAACGGCTTCTTCCATACCGGTGATCTCGGTTACTGTGACAAAAACGGCTATTACTACATTACGGGCAGATGCAAAAACGTTATTGTTACCAAGAACGGCAAAAATATCTACCCCGAAGAGGTTGAATCCTATCTCTATAACAATCCGTATATAGCGGAATGTCTTGTCCGTGAAGGCATCAAGGACGGCGAAGCGGTTGTTCAGGCAGATATCTTCCCGAATTTCGATGCAATTTCAGCTTTCCTCGGAAAAGAAAATCCATCTGCTTCCGAAATTTCTCTCCTTATCGACTCTGCCGTTAATGAGGCGAATGAGCACCTGGCTTCCTACAAAAGAATAAAGAAGGTTAAAATCCGCAACACGGAATTCGAAAAAACTTCCACGAAAAAGATTCGACGTTTCAGCGAAGCAAACCTCAAATAATCAGTTTACGGCATTTGGTTTCAGATGCCGTTTTTCTCTTGATTTTGATAATGAAATGAAATATAATATACATATTAACTTATAAGGAGTGTTCACACATGAAGTCTTTCGTTAAGCTGACCGCTTTATTTCTTTCGGTTTTTTTAACACTTACTCTTTTTGCATCATGCGGCAAAAACAAAGATAACGATAATCAACCCGAGGCAACCTTCAAGGCCGTTGCTGTCAAGGACATGAAAATAGGTGTTCTCTTTACCGACAACGCCGTTTCAACCGGTGATTCGTTCTTCCACCTCAAGGGCCTTGAAAATGCTGCAAAAGAAATCGGTCTTGATGCTGAAAAACAGATCATCATCAAAAAGAACATCACCGATGTCACGTTTTCGGAAACATCTTCCTTTGTTCCTGAAGCTTACTCGGAAAAAGAAACTGTTTCAGAAAAGCAGGAAGAGCCGTCCACCTTCCTTGACAAGAACGGAAATCCCGTTGTTGAAGCCGTTCCCGTTAACGAAAAAACACCCGAAACAGCTCTCGATGCGGTTTCTTCTCTTCTTGACAGCGGATGCAACATTATTATTGCCACCGACAGAATTTACGATGCTTTTTCAGCATACATTGCAAAACAGAACAGTGATATAGTTGTACTTCAGTATCAGGGTACTTCCGCGGATATCGCAAATCTTCACAACTATGACACCGACATTTACGAAGCCTTTTATCTTGCGGGTGCCGTTGCAGGCTCCGTTTCAAAGGAAGGCAACATCGGATTCATCTGCGGTATTCAGAACGACGAAGCAAAGAAAAACATCAACGCATTTTCACTCGGTGCACTGGAAGCGAATAAGGATTCAAAAATCACTCTGAGTGCAACCAACGTTCCTTTGGATCTCGGTCTTGAACGTTCTCTTCCCGCCGAGCTCATTTCCGCCGACGGCTGCGATTTTATCATACAGTCCGTATATACCGCACTTCCTCAGACGGTTGCCGAAAACTCCCGCAAGGAGTTCGATCATGAACCCGTACCGTGTATCGGCTACGGCTACGATATGTCTGCCGATGCCGACACTCAGAATATCTGCTCCGTAATCATCGATTACAGCGTATTTTTCAAAGATATTCTCACTTCTTTAAGCGAAGGCAAATTCTCAAGCGGAAGCTTTACCGGCGACATTCTAAACGGCGGCGTTCATCTTTCCGAATTCAGAACGGATAACGAAAATCTCACAAAGATCACCGACTCTTTAAAAACAAAATTCACCGAAGATTACGATCTCTTCAAGGATTTCACTCCTTCCGAAAACGGCTATGCCGCGAATGTAACAGTAAAATAATTTAAGAGGTATATAACATGGCAAAAATTATTGACGGCAAAAAAATCTCGGCAGCACTTCTCGAAAAGGTCAAGGCTGACGTCACCTTGTTAAAACAGTCGGGCACAGAGCCCTGTCTTGCTGTTATTCTCGTCGGTGACGATCCCGCTTCCCAGGTATATGTACGCAACAAAAAACGTGCCTGCGAAAACGTGGGCATAAAATCACTCGAGTTCCTTCTTCCCGCAACGGCCACGGAGTCGGAGCTTCTCTCTCTCATATGGAATCTCAACCACGACGATTCCGTACACGGAATTCTCTGCCAGCTTCCGCTTCCCTCTCATATCAGTGAAAAGAATGTTCTCTGTGCCATTTCTCCCGACAAGGATGTTGATGCTTTCCATCCTCAGAATGTCGGGCACATCGTTATCGGCGATGCTCAGCTTCTTCCCTGCACACCTGCAGGTGTCATGGAAATGCTTCGCTATGAAGGAATTTCCGTCGAGGGCAAAAACTGTGTCGTCATCGGCAGAAGTAACATTGTCGGAAAGCCGATGTCACTCCTGCTTCTTGCCGCAAACGGTACCGTAACCGTCTGTCATTCCAGAACTCCCGATCTTTCTTACCACACAAAACAGGCGGATATTCTCGTTTGTGCTGTCGGCAAAAAAGGTCTTATTACCGCTGATATGGTAAAGGAAGGCGCCGTTGTCATCGACGTCAGCATAAACCGCGATTCCGACGGTAAGCTTTGCGGTGACGCGGATTTTGATGCCGTTGCCGAAAAAGCTTCGTACATCACTCCCGTTCCCGGCGGTGTCGGCCCCATGACAATAGCTCTTCTCATGCAGAATACACTGACTGCCGCAAGACTTCGCATCCTTCACAATGACAGCGATGCCGAAAGAACGGATTACAATGATTGATTTTACCGAAATGACTCACGAAGAGCTTACCTCTTTGTATGAATTCGCATCCCCCATATGGTTCGAATGCTATGAAGGTGTGCTCGAAAAGGCTCAGACAGATTTCCTGACTCACAAATATTTCGACCGCGAAAACGTTCTTCGCTTCAGGCAAAACGGTATGGTATATGAAAATATCGTTTACAGCAATCGGCGTGTCGGATTTATTGCTTATCTGATAAACACCGATCATTTGTATCTCGATAAAATTTATATAGAGAAAGAATACCGCGGTCTTCACCTTTCTTCGGCAACGTTCGATTACTTGCAGAAAACACACCGTCTGCCGATAAGGCTCAACGTCAATCAGGGCAACGAACTCGGTATCCGCGCTTATATCGGAAACGGGTTTCGTATCGTTGAAGAGAAAAATTATCCCCTTCCCGGCGGTTTTGTGAATATCGATTACATCATGGAAAAACCGCTTGCATAAGAATTCAGAGGATGTAAAAAAAGCGAAGACCGTATAAAACCATATAAATAAATGAGGGGTACTGCAGGATCGAAAGCCTGTAGAACCCCATAAAATTGCTCAAAATTATAAATGTAAAATTTTTATGTTTTATACTACGAACAAACTTCGCCACTCGGCGTACCTCTGTACGCCGTCGGGCAAACAAAATGGGGCTGAAGCCTCCATTTTGCTCAGTTTGTCCGTTCTTCATCTTTTTTCTATCCCCTCAAAAGAGGCTGTAAAAAAACTTTCGTTTTTTTACAGCCCATTTCGTTTTCAGTATAACATTTGTCGGATTATACAACGGCGGCCTTTGCGGGTATTGCCGATATCCCGAGGCTTACCGATAAAGCTCTGTCTACTCTGTCCATGTCATCGTCGCCTAAATTTCCCATCCGTTCTTTAAGCCGTTTTTTATCAAGCGTTCTGACCTGTTCAAGCAGTACTATGGAATCTTTGGCAAGTCCGCAACCGTCGGCATCGACTTTTATGTGTGTAGGTAAATTCGTCTTGAATCTCTGACTCGTTATCGCCGCCGCTATAACGGTAGGACTGAATTTGTTGCCGATATCATTCTGCACTATAAGCACGGGGCGTATACCGCCCTGTTCCGATCCGACCACCGGACTTAAGTCAGCGTAAAAAATATCGCCTCGTCTGATCGTCATATTTATCACTCTCCGCTACATTTTGAATCGCAATAATATTTTTGCCATTCAAACGGCAGATTAATCATTAAATATCAGACGGGAAATTTTTTCTTTTTTGACGGCTCATTCCATAATATGCAAAAAGCTATTTGATTGATATAAAATCAACGTTAATTGCCTTTTCTTTAAACCGTATCGACATTATCTCTCCGCTGTTCCCGTTTTGCACCATTATAAAATCCGCATACTCATATTCGTACAAATTACCTGTCCGGATCGGTTCGGCAAGCGTTTTATGTATTGCTCTGAGAGCCTTTCCGACGGCGGGAAACACGGATCCGCGAAGCAGATCAGCTTCACTGACATCAACCTCAATGCCGTCTGCAAGCACTTTGAAGCCCGATGGCTCCGAACGAAAAACAATGCCGTTCAGCGTTTCATGTCCCGTGAGCATGAATTCAACCGTCCCGTCCGAACAAAGGTCGGTCACCGCTTCCGTTTTCAGTCCGTCCGCCGTTATCACCGTCTTTGATCTCATTGCCGCAGGAATCGGCGGAGGATCTTTTTTCGGCAATTCGACACTTTTGCACGAAGAGAGTACTGCCAACTGGATTATCACCAGGATAACGGCAAAAAGACGCTTCATAATTTCTCCTTATTCCTCTTCAAACTCTGACAGAATCAAAGGAAGATCAAAAAGACAGTCGGAAGGTAACATTCCTCTTCTGGACAGACGCGATGCCGTCCTGTCTGCACACATACCGTGAATGAAAACTGCCGTTTCCGCAGGAAGATGTCCCCTTTGCGCAACAAAACCCCCGAGTATTCCCGAAAGCAGATCTCCGCTTCCGCCTTTCGAAAGTCCGTTGTTGCCGTTTTCGTTGATATACACGGCTTCTCCTCCCGGATGTGCCACTACTGTATTTGCACCTTTCAGTATCAGCGTAACCGAATACTCGTTTGCAAATTTTTTTGCGATTTCGGCAGGATTTTCCAGTATCTCGTCTATGCTCTTTCCGATAAGCCGTGACATTTCACCGGGATGCGGTGTCATGTAAATCTTGCACTTTGCTTCTCTCAGTATATCTATATTTTCACAAACGAGATTTATTCCGTCGGCATCAATAATAAGCGGACATTTGCAGTTTCTTATTATCTCATACGTAAGCTCAGCAGTCCCGAGACTCTTCCCGAGTCCGCAACCGAGAACGACGGCATCCGCCTTTTCAATTTCACTGAGCAAAAGAGGTATTGCTACGTTTGAGAAACATCCCCTGCTGTCCGAGGGCATCGGCAACAGCGGTGACTCCGTAAGCTTTGACGCTATCGCGGGATAAGCCGCATCGGGAAAAGAAGCAAACACGAGTCCCGCTCCCGAACGAAGTGCTCCGCCGACCGCAAGTACTGCCGCTCCCGCATAATTCACACTTCCGCATATGCAAAGAACTCTGCCGTAATCGCCTTTGTTTGACACTTCCTTTCTGTGTCTGAACATCTTCTTTATTTCATCAGCCGTAAAAGTATATCCGAAATAAGGCGAATCCTTATAATAATCACGTTCAACACCGATAAATGCCGTCAGTATTTTTCCGCATACCGTCGAAGCGGGCTTCAGAACATGACACAGCTTTTTTCCCGAAATTGCAACGGTAAAGTCCGCCCTGATACATACTCCGCCGACTTCTCCGCTGTCACAGACAAGTCCGCTCGGCACATCTATGCTGAAAACGGTTGCCTTCGATTTATTAACACTGTCGAAAACATCGGGCAAGAAACCTTTTGCCGTTCCTTTGAATCCGATTCCGAACACGGCATCAACTATTACGTCGGCATCCGAAATATACTCTTTTACCCTTTCGGCAGTCTTTATCTTTGCATTCGTTTTCAGAAGCTGTTCAAACATATGATGCGAATCACTGTCCGTCGGTTCACCGAAAAGAAGCACCGCGGTTGTGTCGACTCCTTTTTCCGCAAGTTTTCGGGCTACTACGAATCCGTCGCCGCCGTTTTTGCCCTTTCCGCAAAGAATCAAAACGTTGACATCGTCCCGAATCCGCTGCAATATCCGTTCCGCACAGGCTGAGCCTGCATTCTCCATAAGACGCAAAAAAGAAATACCTGCCGAGAAGGCTGATTTTTCCGCATTTCGCATCTGTTCCTCGGTGTAAACTCGCATATTCGGTACACTCCTTTGTTTAAACTACTGTAATTATACCATATTTTTTTAAAAAACTACAGTTTTTTAAAAATTAATCTTGAAAAAGCTTTTATTTTGTGATAGAATTTCTCAGTAAACGCTAAGACCGAGAGAGTAAGCGATCACAGCACGATTCAAAGAGAGGTTTTGCCGAGGCTGAAAGCATTACCGTATCGTCAGATTGCCGAAGTTCACTCGCGAGCGGCACGGCTGAAAATTCCAGTAGGCCGTGACGGACGGCTTCCGTTACAGAGCTAACGTGTTTTTTGCACGTGTGAGTGTCCGTTTTTGCGGAAATGCAGGGTGGTACCGCGGAGATTTACGATCTTCGTCCCTCACGGGATGAAGGTCTTTATTTTTTTGTATTATAATCAGGAGGAAAAATATATGAAAGCACAGCTCGAAGCACTCAGAACATCTGCTGCCGAAAAGATTGCCGCTGCTCAGAGCAGAGCCGATCTCGAAGCTTTAAGAATTGCCTATCTCGGCAAAAAGGGTGAGCTTACCGCCATTCTCAAACAGATGGGTAAACTCTCTCCCGAAGAACGTCCCGTTATGGGACAGCTTGCCAACGAAGCACGTGCATTTATCGAGGATGCAATTACGGCTTCCGACAGCATTTTAAAGGAAAAAGAAAAGAATGAACGCCTTGCCGCCGAAACTCTCGACGTTACCATGCCCGGCAAGAAGGTTACGCTCGGTCACAAGCATCCCCTCTCGATCGTTCTCGACGAAGTAAAGGACATCTTTATCGGCATGGGCTTCTCGATTGCATCGGGCCCCGAAATTGAGCTCGATTACTACAACTTTGAAGCACTCAACATTCCCGAAGGTCACCCTGCACGTGATACTCAGGATACTTTCTACATTACGGACAAGGTTCTTCTCCGT
>JAZSPN010000038.1:0-2040 GCA_045537495.1 Acutalibacteraceae bacterium | reverse complement strand
TGGCAAGCAACGTTTTACCCGTGCCGGGAGGGCCCACAAGAAGGACTCCCTTCGGTATTCTTGCGCCGAGTGAATTGTACTTTGAAGGATCCTTCAAGAATCCCACTATCTCGCTGAGTTCCTCTTTTTCTTCATCGGCACCCGCCACATCGGCAAAGGTCGTCTTGCGTTTTTCATCATTTATCTGCTTCACCTTCGCCTTGCCGAAGTTTAACGTTCTGTTGTTTTCACCGTTCATCGTCATGTTCATTCTTCTGAACATAAAGAAAAGGAACAGTCCCATCACAACCACAAGCAGTGCCGTCGGAAGTATATTGATAAGAACGGATCCCGTTGAGCCCGTCTTATATTTGTCTTCGATAAGATTATCGGGATTCTCTCTGTTGTGAGTTCTGACCGTTTCACTCACGTCGTTTAAGAACATATTGACGTTCGGTACTCCGTATTCCTCTTTTACTTCCTTGCCGTTTTCGTCAATCCTTGTATAACGAAGCAATCCGCTGCTGAGATTCAGCGTGTACTCGGTAATCTTTCCCTGATCGAAATACTGAACTACCTCATAATACTCCGTCTTGTCTTTTACCGCCCTGCCCGAATAATAGGAAAGACCGAGTAAAAGTATTGCAGGTATGAGGATATACGGCACGATAGCCGCAAGCTTTTTGAAGTCGAACTTCTTTCCGTCTTTTTTGCTCAAGAAAAACATCTCTCCTTGTGAAGGTAGTTACCCGTTATATTATTTACTGAGATTTAAAGGTTAACCTCGTATATCTCTTTTTTAAGAATTCCGATATACGGCAGATTCCTGTATTTTTCATCATAATCAAGTCCGTATCCGATTATAAATCCGTCAGGTACAAGTGCTCCCACGTAATCGGGCCTGAGAGGCTTCACTCTTCCGTCGGGCTTATCAAAAAGTGTGCATATGCGAACGGATTTCGGATTTCTTCCGAGAAGCATTTCCTTAATATAGTTAAGTGTACGTCCGCTGTCAAGAATATCCTCGACGATCAGAACATCGTATCCTTCGAGATTAATATCAAGATCCTTTACTATCTTTACGATACCGCTCGATTTTGCACTGCTTCCGTAGCTTGATACCGACATGAAGTCTATACTGCAGGGAACGGTTATTTCTCTCATAAGATCCGTCATAAATACAACGGCACCTTTAAGTATTGTTACAAGAAGAAGGTTTTTCCCCTCATAATCTCTGCTGATTTCTTTTCCCAGACGTTTTACGATGTCCGCAATTTCTTCTTTTGACAAAACTACACGTTCAATATCGTTAATCATCACTTTTCACATCCCTGTAAATTCTGACCGATGCGATACATTCCGAACTCTCGGTCAGCTTGAATTCGTCGTCACATCCGATGCCTTCTGCCCAGACGATCCTGTCACCGAATGTCAGTACCGCCATATCGTTCCTTTGAAACGACGGCACGGAACATTCCGAAAACAGCTTTTTCATGGATTTCGTGCATGAGCTGTTCGCTCTTTTCATTCTGTCGCCGCTCCGTCTGTTTCTGAACTTTAAACCGAACAGTATTTTATCACACGAAAAATAATTTACCAAGTCCTGTTTGTTAATTTTTTGTATATAATTCTGCACATTTGCATGAATTATTTCCAATTTCGCAATTCCGAACGGAAGTACGGCGGTACCGTCCTTGATTTTCGCTTCCCAGTCGCCTCTGTCTTTTCCTTCAAAATAGAGGATTCCGCCCGTATTCTTCAGCGTAACACCCTTTTCAAGCTCCGCCGAGGAAAATTCACGCATCAGCACTTTTTCGGAAAGCTCAATATGTTTTTTCTGCGGAAAAGCAGTCATCTTTTCGCACAGTATCATCCGCAAAACTCTGTTTCTCACCGACGGATGATTGTTCTTCACCGCCGTTTCGTCAAAACCGTCACCGACTTTCGCCTTCTCAAAAACCTGCTGAGCACATTCCGTCAGATATTCTTCGTCAAGTGTCAGGCTTTCCGTGCAACGAAGCGAAGCCGAAAGCACGGAAGGATTTATCTTTTTCAGCTCGG
>JAZSPN010000001.1:0-2161 GCA_045537495.1 Acutalibacteraceae bacterium | reverse complement strand
TAAAATCTATCACTGTTTCTTGCAGAGGCAACAACTATACTTTTTCTTCCGATTTTTACATCGATGCTACGGGCGATGCCAACCTTTCCTTTATGGCGGGCTGTAACTGTCGTCTTGGCAGAGATGCCGACAGTCTTTGTCAGCCGATGACACTCTGCTTTAGAATGGGTGAAATTGATGCACAGGCTTTCTGGGATAACCGTCCCGAAATGCAGAGAATATGGAAGGAAAAGCTCAATAACGGTGAGCTTCTTAATCCCCGTGAGAATGTACTTTCATTTAATCTTATCGAGGAAGGAATAATTCACCTTAATACAACGAGAGTTATCAAGAAAAATCCCGTTGACATTATCGGGCTTACCGAGGCCGAAGCACTGGCACGTGAGCAGATGCTTGAATTCATTGAATTCGTCAGAGAGAATGTTCCCGGTTGTGAAAATGCTCAGATTATCGCATCGGCACCCGAAATCGGTGTCAGAGAAAGCCGTATGATCGAGGGTGAATATACCGTAAAAGTGGAGGAGTTCTTCGAGTGTGTTCAGTTCGAGGATTCAATCGCAAGAGGCGCCTATCCCGTGGATATTCACAGTCCCGACGGAACGGGTACCACGATTCAGAAAATTCCTCTCGGAAAATATTATACGATTCCTTACCGTTCGCTCATTCCGAAGAATCTCAGCAACGTTCTTGTGGCGGGCAGATGTATTTCGACAACTCACGAAGCTCAGTCGGCGTACAGAATTATGCCCATCTGTTGCTGCATAGGTGAAGGTGCAGGCATTGCATCGGCAGTCGCCGTTAAGAACGGACTCAAGGATGTCCGTGATGTCGATATCGCGGAAGTACACACAATAATGGATGCCTGCAATGCTCTCTATTGATATTTAGAAAGAAGTTTTAGCTGATGAGTTTAAAAGGTCTGACTTTTCCGAAGGAAAGCGTTTTCCTTGTCACTGGCGGGGCAGGGTTCATAGGCTCCAATCTCTGTGAATATATATTGAAACTCGGCTGTAAAGTTAAATGCCTTGACAATCTTTCGACCGGAAAACGCGAAAATGTTGATTTATTTTCAGAAAACCCGAATTATACGTTTATTTTCGGTGATATAACCGACTATCAGACGTGTGAGAATGCCTGTAAAGGTGTAGACTTTGTCTTGAATCAGGCAGCATGGGGCAGTGTTCCGAGAAGTATCGAGATGCCGCTGACGTATGAGGAGATTAATATTAAAGGCACACTCAACATGATGGAAGCATCTGTGAAAAACGGTGTCAAAAAGTTTGTCTATGCTTCAAGTTCATCGGTTTACGGAGATCATCCCGTGCTTCCGAAAAAGGAAGGTGCCGAGGGCGAATTGCTTTCTCCCTATGCGCTTACAAAAAGGGTTTGCGAGGAATACGGTAAGCTTTACAAAAAGCTGTACGGTCTTGACACTTACGGACTTCGGTATTTCAACGTGTTCGGAAAACGTCAGAATCCCGACGGAGCTTATGCTGCGGTTATCCCGAAATTCATCAAAATGCTTCTAAGTGACGAGGCACCGACGATAAACGGCGACGGCAGACAGTCAAGAGATTTCACTTATATTGATAATGTAATTGAAGCAAATCTAAGAGCCTGCCTTGCTTCTTCCGATGCAGCCGGTACTGCTTATAATATTGCATATGGCGGGCGTGAGTATCTGATTGATATTTACTACGCTCTTACGAAAGCACTCGGTAAAGATATAGAGCCGAATTTCGGTCCCGACAGAGCCGGGGACATCAAGCACTCTAATGCCGATATTTCGAAGGCGCGTGAGCTTCTCGGATATGAGCCGGAGTATGATTTCGAAAGAGGTCTGAGGCTTGCTGTTGACTGGTATGTAAATAATCTTTGAAAATCTTTCAAGTAAATAAATTAAAAAGAACGTGCTTCGCAACAGGAAACACGTTCTTTTATTTTATTTTGTTATTTTAGCGTAAACCGTGTAAAGAAACGGTGAAACTTTGAACAGCCGATGATGCTTTAACGGAGCATTTTGCTTCCCGTAGAAATTTTTGAAAAGTACAGAAGCGTTTTGCTTCACCTGTTTATCAGAAGCGTCATCGATGTAGAATCCGATAAAGTTGTCGCATGCGGCTTTTGCATTCATACTTGCAATTTCCGTCATTCCCTTAGC
>JAZSPN010000074.1:0-1765 GCA_045537495.1 Acutalibacteraceae bacterium | reverse complement strand
CTTGCGATATTTATGTTTTACGGATGCGACAGGGCGACAGAGTTCATTGCACTGCTGACAAAAAAATTTGCACTTGCCGTTAAGGGTTTGTTCGTCAGAAAGGAGGAGGCACGATGAAAAAATCAACAAAAAAATGGCTTGTTACCGCAACGCTGCTCATTTTTATCGGAACGGGCATTTTTGCTTATGCGATGAAGCTGAATAACTGGGATTTCGAAAAGCTCAGCACGGTGAAATTCGACCTTGAAACCTACGAAATCAGCGAGAGGTTTGCCGACATTTCCATAGAAACGAATACGGCCGACGTTCTGTTCATGCCTTCCTCGGATGAAACGTGTAAAGTGGCCTGTTACGAAGACGAAAAGGTGATGCACACCGCAAGGGTGTCCGACAATACACTTACGATAAGCGTTACCGACACGAGAAAATGGTATGAGCATATCGGAATAACGGCGGAAAACGCGGTAATCACCGTTTATCTTCCCGAAGAGCAATACGGTATTCTGTCCGTGCGAAGTGATACGGGAGATATAAAAATTCCCGATTTTTTAAGCTTTTCGTCGATCGGCATAATCACCGGAACGGGAGATGTAAAAAACAGTGCCGACTCTGAGGAATATATCAGAATCGGCACGGATACGGGTGATATCGAAGTTGAAAACGTGTCGGCGAAGACAGTTTCACTGTCCGTTTCGACGGGAGAAATCGATGTGTCGTCGCTTGTTTGCGAAGGGGATGTTTCCGTAGTTACGGATACGGGTGATGCGGAATTGACGAATGTGAGATGCAAGAATCTTGTGTCGAACGGAAATACGGGAGATATTGAGCTTGACGGAGTGCTTGCAAAAGGAAAATTTGTTATCGAAAGAAGCACGGGCGATGTCACAATCGGAAAAAGCGATGCAAACGAGCTTTATATCGTCACCGAAACGGGTGACGTCGAAGGAAATCTTCTTTCGGAAAAAGTGTTTATGACACAGACGGATGCGGGATTTGTCGATGTCCCGAAAACGGTGAACGGCGGAAAATGTGAAATCATCACCGATACGGGAAGTATAGAAATTACCGTTCAATAAGTATTGAAAAAGCCTGTAAAGTCGGAGTTAATCTGACCTTACAGGCATTATTTTTATTCGGCGGGTACAACGTATCCGATTTCATCGATACCGATGTAATGGTGAGTTGTCACCGTGTTGCCGTTACTGTCGACGGTGAGAGTCGTGCCTCCGACGGAGTCGTCACGCCAACTGCTTCCGAAGCTTGATTTTAAGGCGAAGGTGAGTCGGATTCCTTCAAAGGGTATCGAATAGCTGTTTGTATGGTTGTGACCGACGAGAATGTTTTTTGTGCTTCCGAGCTCTTTGCATACGTCGAAGAAGTTGCTTTCAACGGTTTCGGCAATATTGCTGTATTTGTGACCGAAAGCGATATCTTCGTACTGAGGATCGATGCGTCCGTACTTTTCAAACTCATTTTTCAGACATACACTCTCCCAAGCATCATGGAATTCGGGTATGGGCACGTGCATGATAACGGTGCTGTCAACCGTCTTGCCGGCGAGCTTCGAGATGCCGTTTACACCCCAATTGTACCACGCAATCTGATTTTCCCACAGGTGGTCGTAGATTTTTTTCTCGGTGCCGTCATCGAGAGTCAGTGTGACGTATTCGTGAGTGTCCATCATGAAGAGAGTGTGAATGATCTTGCTGTTTTCGGTTATGTTGATGATGTAATTTCCGTAACCCATGTCACGGGGACCGAAGCG
>JAZSPN010000041.1:0-8004 GCA_045537495.1 Acutalibacteraceae bacterium | reverse complement strand
ATTGCGATGGCATTCACGGGAATGCGTTTGTTCCACCATTAATTCCGAAGGGAGAAATCTCGATGAAAGTACTTGTGGTCGGTGGCGGCGGCAGAGAACATTCGATAATCAAAAAACTCTGCCAAAGCGACAAGATTTCCAAGATATATGCACTTCCCGGCAACGGCGGAATTTCCGGTCAGGCGGAATGTGTTGCCGTAGGTGCAAAGGATATTGACGGCATTGTTAAATTTGCGGTTGATAAGAAAATTGACTTTGCGGTTGTGGCACCCGATGATCCGCTGGTACTCGGTGCTGTCGATGCTCTTGAGAATCAGGGAATTCCCTGCTTCGGACCGAGAGCGAATGCCGCGATAATTGAAGGCAGCAAGGTTTTTTCAAAGAACCTTATGAAGAAATATTCCATTCCCACGGCGACATACGAAGTCTTTTCCGACATGGAAAAAGCAATCGCTTATCTCGACGATGCACCGATCCCGACGGTTATCAAGGCGGACGGTCTTGCACTCGGCAAGGGTGTTATAATTGCGATGACGAGGGACGAGGCGAAGAAAGCCGTCCGTTCTATGATGGAGGACAAGATTTTCGGAGCTTCCGGAAACAACATTGTTATTGAAGAATTTCTCGAAGGTCCCGAGGTATCCGTTCTTGCGTTTACCGACGGTAAAACGGTAGTTCCCATGGTATCTTCCATGGATCATAAGCGCGCAAAAGACGGAGATGAGGGACTCAATACGGGCGGAATGGGCACGGTTGCTCCCAACCCCTACTATACAAAGTCTGTCGCGGCGGAATGTATGGAAAAGATTTTTCTTCCTACGATGAGAGCGATGAATGCCGAAGGAAGAACATTCAAAGGATGTCTTTATTTCGGACTCATGATAACAAAAGACGGTCCCAAGGTTATTGAATACAACTGCCGATTCGGCGATCCCGAAACACAGGTTGTTCTCCCGCTTCTCGAAAGTGATCTTTTCGAGATTATGAGGGCGGTAGCCGAAGAAAGGCTCTCGGAATGTGATGTCAGATTCAGCGACAAGTCCGCCTGCTGTGTCATCATGGCATCGGACGGATATCCGCAGAAATACGAAACGGGATTTGAAATGACGATTCCGTCGGATGAAGAACTCGGTGCCGAGGTTTTCGTTGCGGGTGCAAAGCTTTCCGATAACGGTAAGCTTCTTACGGCGGGAGGCCGTGTACTCGGTGTTACCGCAAAGGCTGACACACTGAAAGACGCAATAGACAAAGCATACTCTGCCGTATCAAAAATCAGTTTTGAAAATGCGTATTGGCGCAAGGATATCGGCAAAAGAGCGTTGAACGCATAAGGAGGCAATATGGTTTACAGAGTTTACGTCGAAAAGAAGGCAGGTCTTGATAACGAGGCGCGTGCACTTTTTTCGGATCTTCGTACACTTCTCGGTATGACGGAGCTTTCGAAGGTTCGTCTTCTCAACAGATACGACGTCGAAAATATAGATAAAGCACTTTTTGACAGATGCAAGCAGACGGTTTTCTCGGAGCCCCAGCTCGACATTTGTACCGACGAGATCGGCAAAACGGACGATTGCCGTGTCTTTGCCGTCGAATATCTTCCCGGTCAGTTTGATCAGAGGGCCGATTCCGCTGCACAGTGTATCCAGATTATCTCTCAGCAGGAAAGACCGCTTGTCAGAACGGCAAGAGTATATCTTCTTTACGGAGATCTTTCCGATGAAGCTGTTGAAACTGTCAAAAAGTATGTCATCAACCCCGTAGAGAGCAGAGAAGCTTCTCTCGATACGGTTGATACACTGAAAGTTAATTATGAAATTCCCGAAAAGGTCGATGTTCTCGACGGCTTTTGCGATCTCGACGAGCAGGGACTTTCCGAGTTTGTATCGAAGTATGCACTCGCCATGGATATCGACGATATCCGTTTCTGCCGTGACTATTTCAGAACGGAGCAAAGAGATCCCACCATTACGGAAATTCGCATGATCGACACATACTGGTCGGATCACTGCCGCCATACAACCTTCCTCACGACGATTGACAGTGCAAAGTTCGAGGATGAGCTTTTGCAGAAAACGTGGGAAGAGTATATCGAAACAAGACAGAAGCTTGGCAGAACGAAGCCCATAAACCTTATGGATATCGCGACAATCGCAACGAGATACCTCAAGGCGGAAGGATGCTTGCCGAAGCTTGACGAGTCCGAAGAAATCAATGCCTGCACGGTAAAGATTGATGTTAACGTTGACGGCGAAACAGAGAAGTGGCTTCTTCTCTTCAAGAACGAAACGCATAATCATCCCACGGAAATCGAGCCCTTCGGCGGTGCGGCAACATGTATCGGCGGTGCCATACGAGATCCTCTTTCGGGCAGATCGTATGTTTATGCCGCGATGAGAGTTACGGGTGCGGCAGATCCCTTGAAGAGTGTTTCCGAAACACTTGAAGGAAAGCTTCCTCAGAGAAAAATCGTCACTACCGCGGCGGCGGGATACAGCTCATACGGCAACCAGATCGGTCTTGCAACGGGACAGGTTGACGAGCTTTATCATGAAGGCTATGCGGCAAAGAGAATGGAAATCGGTGCAGTTATTGCGGCGGCACCCGAAAAGAATGTACGCCGTGAGTGTCCCATTCCCAGAGATGTTGTCATTCTCCTTGGCGGAAGAACGGGACGTGACGGTTGCGGCGGCGCTACCGGTTCTTCAAAATCACATACTCTTTCTTCTCTTGAATCCTGCGGCGCCGAGGTTCAGAAGGGAAATGCTCCCGAAGAAAGAAAGCTTCAAAGACTTTTCAGAAATCCCGAAGCATCGCTTCTTATCAAGCGTTGTAACGACTTCGGTGCAGGCGGTGTTTCCGTTGCAATCGGCGAGCTGGCAGACGGTCTTAAAATCGACCTCAACGCTGTTCCCAAGAAGTATGACGGACTTGACGGCACAGAGCTTGCCATAAGTGAATCTCAGGAAAGAATGGCCGTCGTAGTAGCGGCAGAGGATGTAGAGCGATTCAAAGAGCTTGCCGACGAGGAAAACCTCGAAGCAACGGTAGTTGCAACCGTTCAGGCTGATCCAAGACTTGTAATGACTTGGAACGGAACAGAAATTGTTAACATTTCAAGAGAATTTCTTAATTCCAACGGTGCCGAAAAGCACATCGATATCACTCCTGCATCTCCCATGAGCTACGGCAAGAGTGAAGAAACAAGCTTCGCCGACGGAATCAGAAAGCTTGCCGACGATCTCAACGTATGCTCAAAGAGAGGTCTTTCCGAAAGATTCGACTCCACCATCGGCACGGGCACGGTGCTTATGCCCTTCGGCGGAAAGAATCAGCTTACACCCATTCAGGCGATGGTACACAAGATTTCCGTCGAGAAAAAGCATACATCCACCTGCTCATATATGGCATGGGGCTACAATCCCTTTATTGCCGAAAAGAGTCCTTATCACGGTGCATACCTTGCTGTCATTGAGTCCGTATCAAAGCTTATTGCGGCAGGCGCAAGCTTCGAGGAAGTATACCTCACATTCCAGGAGTACTTTGAGAAGCCCATGAAGGATGGCAAACGCTGGGGAAAACCTCTCGCGGCACTTCTCGGCGCTTTCAAGGCACAGACGGAGCTTCGTATAGCATCGATAGGCGGCA
Organism: Acutalibacteraceae bacterium; assembly: GCA_045537495.1. Taxonomy (GTDB): domain Bacteria; phylum Bacillota; class Clostridia; order Oscillospirales; family Acutalibacteraceae; genus UBA1425. The sequence goes on along the minus strand of JAZSPN010000041.1, from coordinate 4,359 downwards.
AGGACTCCATGAGCGGAACGTTCGAAGATATCGACGTACCTCCCACACTTGTTTCCTTTGCGGTAACAACGGGCGACGTCAGTGAAGTTATCTCTCCCGAATTCAAGGAAGCGGGACATAAGATCGTTTTCGTAAAACCCGAAACAGACAAAAACGGCTTGCCCGTTACAGAATCTCTTCTTAAAGTATTTTCCTCTGTCACAAAGGCGATGCGTGACGGAAAAGTATATTCTGCTTACACACCGGGCATCGGCGGTATTGCAGAGGCAGTTATGAAGGCATCGTTCGGTAACGATATCGGATGCAAGCTGAACGGTGAGCTTTCACTCGCAGAGCTGTTCGGATATAATTACGGTGCATTCATTCTCGAAGTTTCCGACGATGCACAGATAGGCGCCGTTATCGGTGAAACAACTGACGACGGAAAGCTTTCGTTCGGCGGTGAGAGTGTTGAAATTGCAGAGCTTCTGAAGATTTACGAGGACAAGCTTGAATCGGTATTCAGCTGCAATATCAAGACGGAAGGCGCTGTTGAAAACTTCAAATACAGAACGGAAAACAGACCTTCACCCGCTATCAAGACGGCGAAACCGAAGGTGCTTATTCCTGTATTCCCCGGAACAAACTGTGAATTCGATACGGCGAAGGCACTTGCAACGGCAGGTGCAGATCCTGAAATTTTCGTTATCAACAACCTTACGGCTGCAGGAATTACGAGATCTGTCGAAGCCTTCGCACAGAAGCTTTCACAGTCACAGATCGTTGTAATCCCCGGAGGATTCTCGGGCGGCGACGAGCCTGACGGATCGGGTAAGTTTATCACGGCATTCTTCCGTAACGCACGCATCAAGGAGGGTGTCAGCGATCTTCTCGATAACCGTGACGGACTTATGTGCGGTATCTGTAACGGCTTCCAGGCTCTTATCAAGTTAGGCCTTGTACCGTACGGCAAGATTATCGATACAGATGAAACCTGCCCGACACTGACCTTCAACAATATTGCACGTCACCAGTCGAGAATTGTGCACACGAGAATTGCATCGAATAAATCGCCCTGGCTTGCACTTGCAGATCCCGAAGAGATCTACTCGGTACCGATTTCTCACGGTGAGGGCAAATTCTATGCAGACGAAAAGACCGTAAAAGCACTCGCCGAAAACGGTCAGATTGCTACTCAGTATGTCGATCTTGACGGCAATGCAACAATGGACATCATGTTTAACCCCAACGGTTCAGCATATGCGGTTGAAGGTATTACGTCACCCGACGGAAGAGTCCTCGGTAAGATGGGACATACCGAAAGATGGGACGACGGACTTTACAAGAATGTCCCGAGAAACTTTGATATCGGTTTGTTCAGAAGTGCCGTTAAGTATTTCAAATAATTTAACATTAACCTTGAAAGTGGCTTGTAATTAGTTTTACAAGTCACTTTTTGTAAATTTTACCCGACATAATGTTCACGGTGTTGTTTTTCATAATTGATGAATTATTTTCAAATCAGTGTTGATTTATTAACATTTATAATGTAAAATAATTATGTGGGAGAAATAAGGAGAAAACAGGGGTGGAAACATGGTGAAAAATGACAGACGTGTGCGATATACAAAAATGGTGCTGAAAAACGCCATTGTAGATCTCATGCAGGAAAAACCGATTGGTAAGATAACAGTCAAGGAAATATGCGAAAAGGCAGATATCAACAGAGGTACGTTTTATTCTCATTATTCCGATCAGTTCGATTTACAGAAGCAGGTTTTCGATGAGCTTGTTTCAGGGATAGATCAGATTATGGACTCATCGTATTTTTCGGCGAACATTGAGCGATCGGGAGAAATGCTGACGAGAATATTCGGATATCTTCACGACAATCGCCGTATCGTATCGGTAATGCTTGGTGAAAACTGCACCATTGATCTTCAGAACGAAATTCTGAATTTCTTGAAACGCAAGAATTTGTTCAGCATGTTACCGCCTCAGTCGTCAACGGTCGAGTATCTCTACGCTTTTACCGCTTCGGGATGTCTTGGCGTTGTCCGAAAGTGGCTGATTGACGGAACAGAATCCGCCGAGGAAATTGCAAGGTTTGTTGCAATGGTAACGATGCAGGGCGTAATCGGTCTGATGAAAAAAAGTGTATAATTAAAAGGAAATGTAAAAAAGCGAAGACCGTATAAAACCATATAGAGGAGGGGTTCTGCAGGATCGAAAGCCTGTAGAACCCCATAAAATTGCACAAAATTATAAATGTAAAATTTTTATGTTTTATACTACGAACAAACTTCGCCACTCGACGTACCTCTGTACGCCTTCGGGCAAACAAAACGGAGGCAGAAGCCTCCATTTTGCTCAGTATGTCCGTTCTTCATCTTTTTTCCTATCCCCTCAAAAGAGGCTGTAAAAAACTTTCGTTTTTTACAGCCTCTTTTGTATTTATTTTTTCTTTTTACCGAAGAAACCGCCGTGCCTATCATCTTTTTCGGAAGTTTCAGCAGTTGTGGGAAGCTCTGCACTGAGCTGTCTGATGAGCTCTTTTTGCTTGTCGCTGAGCTTTTTCGGAACATCAACAACGACTCTGATGAGCTGATTGCCCTTATCACGGCTGTTGAGCTTCTGAATACCCTTACCGCGAAGAAGGAATACCTCACCGGGCTGAGTCCCCGCGGGGAGATCCCATTTCACCTTGCCTTCGAGAGTGGGAATAAGTAAAGAGGCTCCGAGAGCTGCCTGAGCGAAGCTTACGGTTACATTATACCATACGTCATAGCCGTCACGCTCAAAGAACGGATGAGGACGTACAAAAACAATGATGTGAAGATCACCCGAGGGGCCTGCATTAATGCCCTTACAGCCTTCACCTCTGACGTTGATGACCTGCTGGTCGTCGATGCCTGCCGGGATATTGACATCAACAGAAACGCGTTTACGGACACGTCCGCCGCCACGACACTTCTGACAGGGAGATTCGATAATTTTACCCTTGCCCGAACACTTAGGACACGGCTTCGATGTGGAAATAACACCGAAAGGAGTGCGCTGCTGAGCCTGAACCTGACCTCTTCCGCCACATTCGGGGCAGGTTTTTGCAGACGTGCCCTTGGAAGCACCGCTTCCGCCACAGTCACCGCAAACCTCGATACGTGAAACCTCGACCGTTCTGTGACAGCCCTTTGCGGCTTCTTCAAACGAAATCGTGATACGTTCCTGGACATCCTCGCCTTTTCTCGGTGCATTGGGATTGGACTGACGTCCACCGCCTCCGAATCCGCCGCCAAAGAAGCTGCCGAATATGTCGCCGAGATCGAAATCCATTCCTCCGAATCCGCCGCCAAAACCTCCGCCTGCACCGCCTGCGCCGTAATTGGGATCAACACCTGCGTGACCGAACTGGTCATAGCGGGATTTTTTCTGTGCATCGGACAAAACCTCATAAGCCTCATTCGCTTCCTTGAATTTTGCTTCGGCTTCGGGATTGTCGGGATTCAAGTCGGGATGATACTGTTTCGCTTTTTTTCGGTATGCTTTCTTTATTTCGTCATCGCTTGCGCTTTTGTCAACGCCAAGCACTTCGTAGTAATCTCTTTTATCGGCCATATTTGCCCCTTTTCACAACCGTGCGCAAGACGGATTTCCGTCTTGCGCCGATGTAGATTTTATTAGTCGTTATCTTCGGGAACGTCTGTGAAGTCAGCTTCCTGATATCCGCCTGCGGCAGCGTTGGGATCAAAACCCTGCTGTTCGCCGGCAGCACCCTGAGCCGCCTTGTAGAGCTTTTCGGAGATCTCGTAGAATTTCTGTGTAAGCTCTTCCTGACGGGACTTGATGAGGTTGATATCTTCGCCCTTGAGAGCTTCTTTGAGTGCATCAATCTTTTCGTTGAGAGCACTCTTGTCGTCGTCGGAGAACTTGTCGCCTTCTTCACTCAGAAGCTTTTCGCACTGATAAACCATCTGGTCAGCGTTATTTCTTGTATCAACAGCTTCTCTTCTTTCCTTATCCTCCTGTGCGAACTGCTCAGCTTCTCTGACAGCCTTTTCGATGTCGTCCTTGGACATATTTGTGGAGGAGGTGATGGAGATTGACTGCTCTTTGCCTGTGCCGAGATCCTTTGCGGAAACGTGAACGATACCGTTTGCGTCGATGTCAAATGTTACTTCGATCTGCGGAACGCCTCTGCGAGCGGGCATAATGCCGTCAAGGTGGAAAATACCGAGAGTCTTGTTATCCTTTGCAAATTCGCGTTCACCCTGAAGAACATGAACTTCAACAGAGGTCTGACCGTCTGCAGCGGTTGAGAATATCTGGCTCTTCTTTGCAGGGATAGTTGTGTTTCTGTCGATAACCTTTGTGGAAACACCA
>JAZSPN010000144.1:0-10907 GCA_045537495.1 Acutalibacteraceae bacterium | reverse complement strand
AACATAGTCGCGGAAGAATGAACTGAGTGAAATATGCCAACGGCGCCAGAAATCCGTAACAGAAACGCAAGTGTAAGGATAATTGAAGTTTTCCTTGAAGTGGAATCCTTCCATGAGTCCCATACCGATTGCCATATCCGAATATGCGGAAAAATCGAGATAAATCTGCAAGGTGTAGAATATCATGCCGAGCCAGAGCATGGCGACAGGTCGGGAGGAGAGGATTTCGAGGTTGGAAGAGAGAGCCGATAAGTCTGAAAGCTCCGCATCGGAGAGTAAAATCATGTCGCAAAGCTTTCCGCAGGTGTTTGCAAGGAGAGTTTTCTTGGCAAGACCTACAGCGAAACGCTGAACACCTTTTCCCATCTGAGAAAGATTTTTTTTTCTCTTTCTGATTTCGAGCTGAACGTCACTGTAACGGACAATGGGACCTGCAATACACTGATAAAAAAGGCTTGCGTATAAAAGAAGCTCATAAAACTTCTTTGCACATTTTGCATTCTTGCGATAAACATCAACCGTATAGGAAATCAGCTGGAAGGTGTAGAACGATATACCGATGGGAAGGGGGATTTGCGGAATTTTTTCGGGAATGCCGAAGATTGCCTGAATGTTTTCTGTAAAGAAGCCGGTATATTTGAATATGCAAATAAGAAGAAGGCTTATTGCGATATCAACAACGAGGAAGAGCCTGGCACGTTTTTTGTCAACACAGGCATCGATAACCGTGGAGAAGAGCCAGTTAACAAACGTCATTCCCAGAAGCAAAAGTATATAGACGGGCTCACCCCACGCATAGAAGATTAGTGAGAAAACAAGAAGGATGACGTTTCTCTTCTTGGTAACATCGATAAATGAACATATAATAATCTGCAACGGTAAAAAGAAAAATATAAAAAACAAATCAGAAAAAACCAAAATTTAATTCCTCCCACAGTATATACTCTATAATTATACAACGAAGAAACTTTTTGTCAATTTTTAAGGATAAATTTTAATAAAAATATAAAAATTACAATAAAAGAGTAAAAAAATATCGGGATTGTAACCATTTGAGTATTGAAATTTACAAGCCGATAGTTTATACTATCTCTGTTATGGTTTAACCAAAGTTATGTTTAGAAAAATTACGGGGAGAGTTTTGTCATGACTAAGTTTATATTTGTAACAGGCGGTGTAGTTTCCGGATTGGGCAAGGGAATTACAGCGGCATCTTTGGGAAGACTTCTCAAGGCGAGGGGACTTAAGGTTGCGGCACAGAAGCTGGATCCTTATATCAATGTCGATCCCGGAACAATGAGCCCCTATCAGCACGGTGAGGTTTACGTTACCGAAGACGGTGCCGAAACGGACCTTGACCTCGGACACTACGAAAGATTTATTGACGAGGATCTTAATAAGTTTTCAAACCTTACCACGGGCAAGGTTTATGCTACCGTTATCGAAAAAGAGCGTAAGGGCGAGTATCTCGGCAACACCGTTCAGACGATTCCTCACGTTACAAATGTTATCAAGGAGTTTATATACAGTGTCGGCAAAAAGACCGGTGCTGATGTGGTTATTACCGAAATCGGCGGTACAACGGGTGATATTGAAAGTCAGCCGTTCCTTGAGGCTATCCGTCAGGTCGGTCACGAGGTTACAAAGGAAAACTCTCTCTATATTCACGTTACGCTTGTGCCTTATCTCAAGGCATCGGGCGAGCATAAATCGAAGCCTACCCAGCATTCCGTGAAGGAATTGCAGGGCATGGGTATCTCTCCCGATATCATCGTTCTTCGTACGGATGAGCCTATCGAGGACGAAAACATTGCACGTAAGATTTCGAGCTTCTGCAACGTAAAGCCCGACTGTGTAATTGAGAATGTGACAATTCCCGTGCTTTACGAAGCTCCTCTTATGCTTGAAGAACAGAAGATTTCCGACATTGTTTGCCGTGAGTTACATATTGACGCGCCCAAAGCCGATATGAGCGAATGGAAGGAAATGGTGGAGAGAGTAAAGAACAGCACAAATGAAGTAACAATCGGTCTTGTCGGTAAGTATGTCCAGCTTCATGATGCGTATCTTTCCGTTGCCGAAGCTCTTCGCCATGCGGGATTCGAATATTCCGCCAAGGTTAAGATCGAATGGATTGACTCTGAAACAATTACCGATGACAATTATACGGAAATTCTTTCTTCTGTCGACGGAATCCTTGTTCCCGGAGGATTCGGAAACAGAGGTATTGAAGGAAAAGTTCTTGCGGCGAAATATGCACGTGAAAACAATGTTCCCTATCTCGGCATTTGCCTCGGAATGCAGATTGCCGTTATCGAGTATGCCAGAAACGTTATCGGCTGGAAAGATGCCGATTCAAATGAGTTCAACGATCTCAGCACCCACAAGGTAATCGATTTCATGCCCGGTCAGTATGACGATATTGACAAGGGCGGTACACTTCGTCTTGGCAGCTATCCCTGTCATATCGCAGAAGGCTCCGTGATGGAAAAATGCTACGGTTCATCGCTTATCAACGAACGTCACCGCCATCGCTATGAGTTTAATAATACATACAGAGATGAATTTGTTAAGGCGGGCCTCGTTCTCAGCGGTACATCTCCCGACGGCAGACTCGTTGAAACCGTTGAAATCCCGCAGAACGATTTCTTTGTCGGAGTACAGTATCACCCCGAATTCAAGAGCCGTCCCACTCGTCCTCATCCGCTCTTCAAGGGGCTTGTCAATGCTGCCTTCAACAGACGTTACGGCAAATAATTTTTAGGAGTCAGATTATGTATCAGATCAACAAGAACTATGCAAATATAAACGAAAGCTATCTTTTTGCGGATATTGCAAGCAGATTTTCTGCATTTACAAAGGCACATCCCGACAAGAAGGTTATCAAAATGAGCATCGGCGATGTTACACTGCCTCTTTGCAAGGCTGTAACGGATGCCATGACTGAGGCAGTTGCCGAAATGGGCAGAAAGGAAACCTTCAAGGGCTACGGTCCCGAGCAGGGATACGATTTTCTCAGAGAAGCGGTGAAGTCCTATTATGCCCGCCGCGATGTAAATCTCGATGTTGATGAGATTTTTATTTCTGACGGTGCAAAAAGTGACCTCGGAAATATTCTCGATATTTTTTCAACCGATAATTCCGTACTTATAACCGATCCCGTTTATCCCGTTTATGTTGATACAAACATCATGGACGGCAGAAAGATTTCTTTCCTCAAAGCCGATGAATCAAACGGCTTCTTGCCCATGCCCGATGACTCACTTGAAGCGGATATAATCTATCTTTGTTCACCCAACAATCCCACGGGTGCCGCTTACAACAAGGAACAGCTTTCTTCATGGGTTGACTTTGCAAAGAGCAAAGGTGCCGTCATTCTGTTTGACTCTGCATATGAGTTCTTCGTAAACGATGAAACTCTCCCCAGAAGCATTTATGAGATTGACGGTGCAAGAGAATGTGCAATCGAGTTCTGTTCTCTTTCAAAGACTGCAGGATTCACCGGTACTCGTTGCGGATATACGGTAGTTCCGAAGGATATCACGCAGGACGGCATGTCGCTTAACAAAATGTGGCTTCGCCGTCAGACGACAAAGTTCAACGGCGTACCGTATATTATTCAGAAGGGTGCGGCTGCTGTTTTCTCTGAAGAGGGACAGGAGCAGATTAAGAAGAATATTGAATATTACCGTGAAAATGCACGTATTATTACAAAAACTTTCGATGAACTCGGAATCAGCTATACGGGCGGAAAGAATTCCCCCTACGTATGGTTTAAGTGTCCCGGCGGTATGAAGTCGTGGGAATTCTTCGATTATCTTCTCAATAATGCTTATGTTATCGGAACACCCGGTATCGGTTTCGGTTCATGCGGAGAAGGATTTTTCAGACTTACCGCATTCTCCGACAGAGAGAACACTCTCGAAGCGATGAAGCGTATTTCAGAGCTTTTCTCCAAATAATCTGTATTCTATCAGAAAAGAGTGAAAATACATGAAAAGATTTTTGATTTTGGAAGACGGAACAGTTTTCAGCGGTAACGCATTCGGTGCCTCGGGTGAGGTTATAGCTGAGATTGTTTTCAACACTTCTATGACGGGTTGCATCGAAATGCTTACCGACCAGTGTTATTACGGTCAGGCTATTGTGCAGACATTTCCTCTTGCAGGCAACTACGGCATTATTTCCGAAGATGCTGAGGCGGATAAGCCCGGTGCCAGCGCTTTCATAGTCCGTGAATACTGTGAATCTCCGTCAAACTTCCGCTGTGAAGAGGAGATTGACTCTTACTTGAAGAGAAATAATATTGTCGGCTTATACGGTATTGACACAAGAGAGCTTACGCGTATTCTTCGCAGCCGCGGTACAATGAACGGCATGATTGCCGATCATCCCGACAATGCGGATCTCGATAAAATCAGAAAATATAAACCCGTCGATGCAGTAAAGAGTGTCAGCACAAAGACTGTGGTTGAATACAAGGGCAAAGAAAGCAAGTATAAGGTTGCACTTATTGACTACGGTGTTAAGAATAATGTTCTGAATTCTCTCACTGAAAGAAACTGTGACGTAATCAGATTCCCTTGGAATACTCCTTCTGAAGATATTTTAGCAACGAAGCCTGACGGAATCTTTTTGTCGAACGGTCCCGGTGATCCCAATGATGCACCCGAAGCTGTCGAAATCATCAAAGAGCTCATTACGAAGAATATTCCGATTATGGCGACTTGTATCGGACATCAGTTTTTGGCACTTGCAAACGGTTTCAGCACTGAAAAGATGAAATTCGGACACAGAGGCGCCAATCATCCTGCACACTGTGAAGATTCCGATAAAACATACAATACCGTACAGAATCACAGTCACACGGTAGTCAGAAGCAGTATCGACAAAGATGTTGCCGATGAGTATTTTGTAAATCTTAACGACGGAACAAATGAAGGCTTGATTTACAAGAAAATCCCTGCATTTTCCGTTCAGTTCCTTCCTCAGTCATGCGGAGCACCCAACGAGGAAAATGAGCTGTTCAATAAGTTTATTGAACTCATGGAGTCACATAAATGAGCGAAGTAGCTGCAAGGCTGTCCTTTAACGAATCGGGCAGATTCAGAATTTGTCAGTTTACCGATTTACATCTGATAACAACGGAAAGACCGACTGAATTCAGACAGACGCTTGATCTCATCAGCAAAACGGTCAGAGATACAACTCCGGACCTTATTGCAATTACCGGTGATCTCACGTGGGGTGAAACGGTGGACGATGTTGATGCGATTGATGCTCTTGTTGAAACTCTTTCGGAGTTCGACACTCCGTGGGCACCCGTACTCGGAAATCACGATGGGGATAAAATAGGCAGAGGCTTCTTTGCCGATCTCTTGCTTAACAGAAAGAACTGTCTGTTCAATCTCGGCAGAGATGATGTTGACGGTCACGGAAACTATATCGTTTCCGTTGATGATGAGTGGTATCTGTACTTTATGGATTCTCACAGAGGTGAATTCTTTCAGAGTCAGATTAACTGGTATCGCGAAACGTCGAAAGCGTTTTCGAAGGACCATAATGAACTTTGTTTTTTCCATGTTCCGATTCCCGAATATATTGAAGTGTGGGACTACGAACCGTGCAAGGGCTTTAATATGGAGGCTGTTTGCGCAACGTCGCTGAATGACGGACTTTTTTCTGCAATGGTGCGAAGTGGTGCTATGAGAGGCATTTTTGTCGGTCATGATCATATCAACGATTTTGAAGGTACACTTCATAATATCAGACTTTGTTACGGTCGGGGCAGCGGATATCAGTGCTACGGACTCGAAGGTTTCCGGCACGGCGCAAGAATAATTGATATTAAAAAGGGATCGAAGGATTTTGCTACTCAGATTTACCTTGAAACGGGTGATATGTATGAACAAAAACACCGCAGTGTCCCTGCGTTTCGAAGAAAAAGATAAAAAGGACTGCATTTGCAGTCTTTTTTTGAAAACAAAACATACCCCCATGGGGTATTAGACGAGGTGAGATAATGAGTGATAATTGCTGCCATAAGAAAAAAGAACGTTCACTTGATGAATACAAAAGTCTTATGAACAGACTGAACAGGATTGAAGGTCAGGTCAGAGGTATTAAAAATATGCTCGACAACGATGTCTACTGCACCGACATTCTGACTCAGGTTGCAGCCGTGAATTCCGCATTGAATTCCTTCGGTAAAGAGCTGTTGTCAAATCATATCAAAACCTGTGTTTTAAATGATATCAGAAACGGAAACGATGAAGTTGTTGATGAACTCCTTTCTGTACTTCAAAAGATGATGAGGTGATTTCTTGAGAAAATTCAGAGTAACCGGAATGAGCTGTGCAGCGTGCAGCAGTCGTATCGAAAAAGCCGTTTCGAGCCTTGACGGAATTGAGAAATGCAATGTCAACTTACTGACGGAAACTATGGACGTTGTCGGAAGCGCGGATGATGAAGTTATATTTTCAACCGTAGAAAAACTCGGATACAAGGCTTATGATTTTAACGAAGACGCCAAAAGTAAACCCGAAAAACGAAAAGAAAAAAATGATGAATCGTCGATAATATTAAAAAGGATATGGTGCTCTCTCGTATTTTTGTTACCGCTGATGTATTTATCGATGGGACATATGCTGAAACTTCCGATTCCGCATTTTATAGAAAGCAGAGCATTCCTGACGGCAATTCTTCAGATGATGCTTTCATTTGTCGTTCTTTTAATAAACAGAAAGTTTTTCATAAACGGAATAAAGGGTTTAATCGGTCGTGTGCCGAACATGGATACTCTGGTATCACTCGGATCCGGTGTATCGTTCGCTTACAGTGTCTATTTGGCAGTATCAATGCTTTACAATAATAACCACGAAGTGATCCACGGTCTGTATTTTGAATCGGCTGCAATGATTCTTGTGCTGATATCGACAGGAAAGTTTCTCGAAGCAAAATCCAAGGGGAGAACCACAGATGCAATCAGAGGTCTGATTGAACTGGCTCCGAAAAGTGCTGTAATTCTGAAAGACGGAAAACAAACGGAGATTTCGGCGGATATGCTCAAAAAAGGCGATATCTTTATTGTCAGACCGTCGGAAAGCATCCCTACGGACGGAATCATTGTCAAGGGCTTCAGTTCGGTTGACGAGTCAGCCTTAACGGGCGAAAGTATACCGATTGAAAAGGGCATCGGAGATACTGTTTCGGGTGCAACGATAAATCTTTCCGGCTATATCGAGTGTGAAGCGGTAAAGGTCGGAGAAGAAACACTGCTTTCACAGATTATTAAAACCGTGACGGAAGCATCCGCTTCAAAAGCACCGATTTCAAGAGTTGCCGACAGAATTTCAGGTATTTTTGTTCCGATAATTATGCTTATAGCCGTTATAACAACCGTTTCATGGCTTATTTACGGTGCGGACTTTGCATTTTCAATTGAACGGGGAATTTCCGTTCTTGTAATCAGCTGTCCGTGCGCTCTGGGGCTTGCTACACCGGTCGCGGTAATGGTTGGCAGCGGCCGCGGTGCAAAAAACGGTATTTTGTTTAAAACTGCTGCGGCACTTGAAGAAACGGGACGTGCGAAAACGGTCGTACTCGACAAAACAGGGACAATTACCGTCGGAAAACCGTCGGTTACAGATATTTTTTGGGAGTATGATAAGGAAGAGTTCCTGACTCTTTCTGCTTCACTTGAAAATATGAGTAGACATCCGCTGGCAAAGGCTGTTTCGGAAAATGCAATTTCAGAAAACACGAAACTGTCAGAGGTGTCAGATTTTGAAGAACTTCCCGGAAACGGTCTGATCGGAACGGTAGGCGGATTGAAGGTTGTCGGAGGCAATTCCGGATTTATTAAAAAGTATGCTGATTTGTCCGTTGAAACAGAAAAGATTATTGATTCTTTATCAAAAGAGGGTAAAACAACAGTTTTGTTCTGTGCCGACGGAAAATATATCGGATTGTACGGTATTTCCGATGTGATTAAAGATGACAGCGAGGAGGCAGTCGGCGAGCTTCGTAAAATGGGTATAAAAGTGGTAATGCTGACGGGCGACAGTGAAGCCACCGCAAAAGTTATCTCGAAGAAAGTCGGCATCGACGAAGTATACGCATCCGTTTTGCCGAACGGCAAAGAAGCGGTAATCAGAGAAATAAAAAAGAGCGGAAAAACCGTCATGGTCGGTGACGGCATCAACGATGCCCCGGCACTGACTTCCGCCGATGTGGGAATTGCTCTCGGAGCGGGAACCGATGTGTCGATTGATGCCGCCGACGTTGTATTGTTGAACAACAAACTTACCGATGCGGTATCTGCTGTCAGGCTGAGCAAAGCAACACTCAGAACGATTCATCAAAACCTTTTCTGGGCATTCATTTATAATCTTATCTGCATACCCGTTGCATCGGGAATGTTTTACAATTTATTCGGTTGGTCGCTGAATCCGATGATCGGAGCCGCCGCCATGAGCTTATCAAGCTTTTGCGTGGTCATCAATGCGTTACGTTTGAATTATGTTGATATAACAAAGAAATATAAATCTAATCAAAATTATGAATTTACGGAGGTGAAAAACATGGAAAAAGTTATCAGGGTTGAGGGTATGATGTGTCCGCACTGTGAAGCAAGAGTCAAAAAGACGGTTGAAGAGATTGTCGGTGTTTTAAAAGCAGAGGCAAGTCATCAGAACGGCACCGTAACCGTTGAAATGTCGGATGATGTTTCCGATGCAATCGCGAAGGCTATTGAGGAACAGGGCTACAAGGTTTTATAATTGAAAAACGGTCTGTCCACGCTGAATTGCGGTGACAGACCGTTGACTTTTAATTATTCGCCTTTCATCTCAACGAGATCGGCATTTCCCTTGAACGAATCAACAGAAAGCTTTACTGAATCGAAGATAGCACTCTTAATATCGTCATCTGTAGCGCCGAGCTCCTTTGCCCAGCGATTGTCGATAAATGTGTTCATACACATGATATCTGCAAGACCTACGGGATCAATTCCGCCTTCGACATTCTTATCCTTGTAGACTTTTCTCATGTGAAGTCCGAAGCATTTGAACATCCATTTCTGAATATTGATAATCTTTCTGTTGGGAACACCCATAGCTGCGTGAACGATTTTAAGGAAGTCGTTCCACGTGTAGTTGTAGTAGCTGATGGGGTAAACCTTTGCCCCCTTATTCTTTTCGGCGGCACCAACGATTGTTTCGGCAACCTGACGTACCGTAAGCATTGCCGTACCGCCCTTCGGATAGAAGGTTATGGGGCCCATGCCTTCAAGCTGCTCAATAAGGATAACCCATACGGGCTTACGTCCGGGCTGAGTACCGAAGATGTAGGGAAGCTCAAGAACACTGACATCCATGTTATCATCGGCATAGCTGAGAGCAACATTTTCCTGCTCAATTCTGCTGCGTATATAGGGATGCTTTTCTGTAAGCTTCATATCGGGGAACTTCTTTGCGAAGTAGGCGAAGTAAGAACCGAGAACAACGGTCTTTGTGATGCCTGCCTGTTTTGCAAGCGGGATAAATCTCTTTAAGGGGTTGATGTTGTACTTCTCGTAAGCCTCATAAACGGGAGCGGGAAACTCCACTCTTTCATCGACACCTGCCGCGAAAACAAAGCAGTCGCAACCGCTCATCATTTCAATGATCTGTTCGTCGGAAAGCTCGAAATAGTTTGAAAATACGATTTCCATTTCCTCGGGGATCGGAGCACCGGGAGGAAGGGGAGGAAGTGCAACGGTTTTTACGCTGTGGCCTCTCTTTATGAATAAATCAGCTGCGGCAGAGCCGAGAAGGCCTGTACCGCCAATCATAAATACTTTCATGCTGACTCCTTTCAGATCGGAATTATTCAAAGTCTTTAAAGCCTTTGAAGATTCCCTCGTCGTAATAGTTGTTTTCATCCTTGCTGTGAAGCGGATACCATACCTGAGCGAAGAAGGGGTTGAGCTTAGCCTCCGTATCATAATCCCAGGGCCAGGGAAGCTCTTCGGGACACCAGTGACCGCCTTTGAGAACAAGGTTGGGTGTCATCTCGAATTCATTGCCTCTTGCACTCTTCCATTTAAGAGGAGTGAAAAGGTCGCCCTTCGTCATTGTTTCGGAAAGACATTCACCGCCTCTGAAAGCGGCAGCCTTCTTCATATCTTCAAGATCAAGCTCGGATTCGGGCTTGGATTCATCATAGCCGTGATCAAGGAGAGTGACTGTTTCGGTGGGACGTTCAATTTTAAATGTATCCCAGTTACCGATGCTGTCCCACGCTTCCATTGTTCCGTAGTAAGCGGAAATTCTGTCGGCGTTCTTGGTTTCTCTCCAGTTGAGAGTGCCGTAGAAATCAGTCTGTGCAATTTTCTTCATGAAGGGTTTTGCAGCCGCTGCAACTACACCGCCGAGGCACTTCGGAAGAAGCTTGCAAGCACGGTAATAAGCAGGAACTTTCTTTGCCATGTTGTCGAAGTACTGCCTGATCGGAATATTTGCACGGAAATGAAGAATGTCGTTGAGCTTATCGGAATCGGCATACCACTGACCGTGGAAGTTCTGAAGAATAAACCAATCAGCATCGAAAAGCTTTTTGGGAGAGGGGAGTCCGAGTGCACCGAGAAGGTATTCTTCGAACTCGAAGTTTGTTATTCTGTATTCTTTACCGCTGCCGATGTTATAGAATTTACGCCAGAAGTTTTCGGGTACATCATCGCCGCAGATGTTTGCAAGAAGTCTGCCGGAATCCTCGACGGTTGCCCATTCGAGAACGCCGTTTACGGGTACATGGAACATAATGGGATCCATGTTTTTGAGAATTTCGGGATAAAGAATACCGGACTGGCGAAGAGATACCCAGTATTTAAGTCCGGATTCAGCAAAAATAGCTTCTGCCTTTACTTT
>JAZSPN010000017.1:0-13050 GCA_045537495.1 Acutalibacteraceae bacterium | reverse complement strand
ATGTAATGCAATTAATCGGTGACATATCCCGAAATACTTACTATAAATACAAGAAAGAATTAAAATCCCTTGACACAAATTAAAATGTTTGATATGATGTGACTGGTAAATCGTCAAAATAATGTGTTTAATTCATTGTTTTATAAGCTTTTTTAGTTCGTTTTTTCTGCTTTTCGTTGAAATGATGGGACTTATCGGTATGGGCAACACCCCCATGGTCGGTGCTTCCGTTGCTTGCGCAGTTGCAGTCGAAGAGGCTATGAAATAATTAATGTTTTCTCTGAGGACTTCCGTTATCGGAAGTCCTTTTTTCTTATAACTTCTGTTGAAAAACCTTCTTCCGTATGCTAAAATAAAATCATAAACTTTCGGAGGGACAGTATGAAAGATTTCAGCAAAGTAAGCTTTAAGTGGACTTTCCGCGATTATCAGCAGGCGGTACTCGATAATTCACAGAAGCATCTTAAAGACAAGCGCATACATATCGTCGCTGCACCCGGCAGCGGCAAAACGATTCTCGGGCTTGAGCTTGTGCGAAGGCAGAACAGTCCCGCTCTCATTATGTCGCCCTCCGTTACGATACGTCAGCAGTGGGGCGAAAGATTCATCGAAGCCTATCTGCCCGAAACAGAGAATCCCGACGAATATATTTCGTATTCACTGATGACTCCGAAGCTCATTACCTCGATTACATATCAGGCGCTTCATGCCGCAATCACAAAATCCGTTACGGAAAAAGAAGCGGATGAAGATGAATTTGAAGCAGAGGAAACACTGGATTTCAGTAATTTTAATATTTTTGCCGAAATCAAAAAGGCGGGAATTAAAACAATCTGCCTCGACGAAGCACATCACCTCAAGAGCGAATGGCAGAAAGCTCTCGAAAAGTTTGTTGAAATGCTCGGCAAGGATGTAACGATTATCGCTCTTACCGCAACTCCGCCTTACGACAGCACGCCCTCGGAATGGAACAGATATCATACTCTTTGCGGTGACATCGACGAAGAGATTTTTGTTCCTCAGCTTGTAATGCAGAAAACTCTCTGTCCGCATCAGGACTATATATATTTCAGCTATCCTACCGCCGAAGAAGCAGAGCTTCTTAAATGCTACAAGGAAAAAGCGGTCACCGTTACCGACAGGATAATTACAGGCGGTCTTATATCGAAAGCTGTGCAGATATCGAATGTCGCCGGCAACGAAGAAATGCTTTACGATAACCTCGATTCCTTCAAGTCACTTGTCTGCGTTGCGAAACACGGCGGAGCCAACATTTCAAAAAGCCTCGAAGAAAAGGTTTTCGAGGGCAGAAAGGCATCGGTTTATTCAATAGGAGAAGCCGAAAAAGCGTTTCAGTTTATCATTGACAAGCCCGATATCTTCACGGAGAAAATCAGCGAGGAATTAAAATCGGCTCTTTCAAAGGAAGCTCTAATCGAAAAAAGAAAAGTCCGTCTTGTATCAAGCGACAAGATAAATAAAATGCTCATATCATCAACGGGCAAGCTTCACAGCATAAATAAAATCGTTGAGAGCGAATACAAAAATCTCGGTGACTCTCTTCGTATGCTTATCCTCACCGACTACATCAAAAAAGATATGATGAAGCTTGTCGGTACAAACGAAGAAATTCACGCTCTCGGCACCGTACCCGTGTTTGAATCGGTCCGAAGAGAAAATCCCGATGTGAAAATCTCCGTACTTTCGGGCACTCTTGTAATTCTGCCCGATTCCGCCGTTGAAACGGTGCAGGAAATCGCCTATAACGAAGGTGTTCCGTGCAGAATAAAAAAGATAGAAAATACAAGTCACACCGAAATAATTTTCAGCGGATCGAACAAAAACAAAGTCAGCATAATAACAAAGGCTTTTCAGCTCGGTGTTATCAATGTGCTTGTCGGCACAAAATCTCTTCTCGGCGAAGGCTGGGATTCTCCCAACATCAATTCTCTCATTCTTGCAAGCTTCGTCGGAAGCTTTATGCTTTCGAATCAGATGCGTGGCAGAGCAATCCGAATTGATAAAAAGAATCCCGAAAAGGTGTCGAATATCTGGCATCTCGTAACTGTTGAGCCTGATTCAAAGGACGAAATCATCAGCGATGATTTTGAAACGATGAAGCGGCGTTTCTCTTGCTTTCAGGCACCTGCATATAACAGCGATGTTATCGAAAGCGGAACGGACAGAATTGATATTCTGGAAGCGCCCTTCGATGAAAAAGGACTTGAAAACATCAACGTTCAGATGCTCTCACTTGCCTCCTCGAGAAGTGTTATGGCAAAAAGGTGGAGCGGTGCCGTCAAGGGCAATGCACGTCCCGAAATTGAGGAAGTCAGCGAAATTCCCGCAGAAGTTCAGCCTGCAAGTGCCGTGCATAAGAACAAGATTTATACAATAGTTTTAGCTGTTCTGATTGTTCTTGCAATAATCATAATCGCAACATCGGGATTTTTCGGCGGACTTCTCGGATTTATAATAGCGGCAATCGCATCCGTACTGCTCATTAAATCCGCATCGGTTGTTATGAAGAATTCATCCCCCGAAAAAACCGTTTCCAACATTTCAAATGCCGTCCTTAAAACACTCAAAGAAATCGGCGAAATCGATAGCAGAGGTGCCGTCATTTCTGTCAGAAAATCCGAAAAGAAGAACACCGTCAACTGCTCTCTCAAAAAGGCAACCGTCAGAGAAAAGAACGTTTTCGCAAAAGCAATTTCAGAGCTTCTTTCGCCCATCGACGATCCGAGATATATTCTCATCGGCACAAAGGGTGTTTCAAAACTTACAAGCAGAAACTACGTTCAGAGCTATGCCTGCCCGTCAGTAATTGCCGTCAACAAGGAAACGGCGGAAATCCTTGCAAAGAATCTGAAATCATCCGGCGGTAAATTTGAGCTTGTTTTTACAAGAAACGAAAAGGGCAGAAAAGAGCTTTTCAAGTGCCGTAAGTATTCCTATATCAACGCAAACAGCAGACTCGTCAAAAACAAAAAGATCGTC
This sequence comes from Acutalibacteraceae bacterium, assembly GCA_045537495.1. GTDB lineage: Bacteria > Bacillota > Clostridia > Oscillospirales > Acutalibacteraceae > UBA1425. The sequence goes on along the minus strand of JAZSPN010000017.1, from coordinate 10,050 downwards.
AGATAACCTGTCGTTCAAGGAGGAAGGCTTATGAACAAATGGAATTTTTACACGAGCAAAGAAATAAAGCCCTCGGGCTGGCTTCGCCGTCAGCTTGAAATACAAGCAGAGTCACTCAGCGGAAATCTCGACAAAATGTGGCCCGACATCAGGGACAGTGCCTGGATCGGCGGAGAGAAAGACGGCTGGGAAAGAGTCCCTTACTGGCTTGACGGCTTCATCCCTCTTTCGTATCTTCTCGATAACGAAGACATGATAAGCCGCGCAAAAAAATATATTGATGCTATCATTTCTTTTCAGAAGAAAGACGGCTGGATATGTCCGTGTGCCGATGAAAAAAGGAGCACCTACGATACGTGGGCAGTACAGCTTATCACGAAAACACTCACCGTATACTATCAGTGTTCCGGCGATGAGCGTATTCCCGACATCATTTACCGTGTGCTGAAAAACTACTATTCTCTGCTCAAAAACGGTGACATAAAGCTTTTCGACTGGGGCAATGCCCGCTGGTACGAATGTTTCATCGCAATCAACTTCATGTACGAAAGATGCCGCGAAGATTGGCTTGCAGATCTCGCAAAAACACTGAAAGAGCAGGGCATGGATTACGACGAAGCGATACCTCTGTGGAAAAGACCTCTCAACCGCTGGCGATTTGATACTCACATTGTAAACCTTTGCATGATGCTTAAAAGCGAAGCCGTTTCATGCGATATTCTCGGGCAAAACTACACCGACAACGCCGAAAAACTCCACGCCATTCTCACAAAATACAACGGCACTCCCGTCGGTCTTTTTACGGGTGACGAGTGTCTTTCGGGAAACAGTCCCATTCAGGGCACGGAGCTTTGTGCGGTAGCCGAGCAGATGTATTCCTACGAACATCTTTTCGCGTTCAGCGGTGACAAAAAATGGCTTGAACGACTCGAAGTCCTCGCCTTCAATGCACTTCCCGCCACGATAAGCGACGATATGTGGACTCACCAGTATGTACAGATGAGCAACCAGATAGCCTGTCAGCGCTTCCCCGGGAAATCTCTTTTCCGCACCAACGGAAGCGAAGCTCACCTCTTCGGTCTTGAACCGAATTTCGGTTGCTGTACCGCAAACTTCAATCAGGCCTGGCCGAAATTCGCACTTTCCGCTTTCATGCACAACGGCGACACGATAATGAACACCGTCCCCGTACCGTCTGTCCTCAATGCCGACGGCATAAGCATTCGTCTGGAAACAGATTATCCTTTCAAAAACAGTTTCAAATATACCGTTACCGCCGACAGACCTTTCACTTTCAAGATCCGTATTCCGTCGTTCGCAAAAAACCTCGTCGTAAACGGAAAAAGCTCTTCTCTCGACGAGTTGACTTTTGATATTACCGAAAACTGCGAAATAACAGTTTCTTTTGATACCGATCTCTTCTTCGAAAAAAGACCGTACGACCTCAACACCGTAAAGTGCGGATCTCTCGTTTTTTCTCTTCCGATAAAGCACGATAAAAAAATGTACGAATACGAAAAAGACGGCGTCGAAAGAAAATTCCCGTACTGCGACTATGAGCTTATACCGACTTCCGACTGGAATTACGCTTTTTGCAGTGATACACTCAGCATCGACGAAAACGGCATATCCGACATACCGTTCTCGTCGGAAAATCCACCGTTAACCGTCAGGGCGAAACTTCGAAAAATCAACTGGGGACTCGAAGACGGCTACGAAACCGTATGTGCAAAAATCCCCGAATCACGGTTCGGCATATCCGACGAAGAGGAGATTTCCCTCTATCCTTACGGCTGTGCAAAGCTTCGCATGACGGAGCTTCCGTTTTCCGAATAAAAATACCCCCTCGGAGCACCAAAACCGGTGATCCGAGGGGGTACTGTTTCATTTATCGTACAGCGAAAACGGTATAATAACCTCGAAAGAAAAGGAGGTTATCAATATGCCGATCGTAGTAGCACTTGGAATTCTCGCTGTTTGCTGGGCAATATACGAATAACTCAAAAATGGGCTGCAAAAAACTTTCGTTTTTACAGCCCATTTTATTCTATTAACTCAGATGAGGCCCTGTGCCATCATTGCATCTGCTACCTTCTGGAAGCCGGCAATGTTTGCACCTGCAACAAGGTCATAGCCGAGACCGTTTGCTTCGGCCGCCTTTGCGGAGTTGTCGTGAATGTTCTTCATGATACCCTTGAGCTTCTCGTCAACTTCTTCTGCCGACCAGCTGTATCTCATGGAGTTCTGGCTCATTTCGAGTGCAGAAACCGCTACGCCGCCTGCGTTGACTGCCTTGGAGGGAGCAACAACCTTGCAGTTCTCTTTAAGATATGCAAGAGCATCGTTTGTGGTGGGCATGTTTGCAACTTCGATGTAGTAGGGAACACCGTTTGCAACAAGCTGTTTTGCTTCGTCCATGCGGATTTCGTTCTGAGTTGCGCAAGGCATGGCGATGTCAACCTTGACGCCCCAGGGCTTCTGTCCGGGGAAGAATTCTGCACCGAACTTGTCGGCGTAATCCTGAACCTTATCTCTGCCCGAAGCTCTCATTTCAAGCATATATTCAATCTTTTCGTCTGTTGAAATGCCGTCCTTGTCGTATACATAACCGTCGGGACCGGAAATTGTAACTACCTTGCCGCCAAGCTCTGCAATCTTCTTTGCAGCGCCCCATGCAACGTTGCCGAAACCGGAAAGAGCAACCGTCTTGCCCTTGATGTCTTCGCCGAAGTGCTTGAGAACTTCAACTGCGTAGTATGTTGCACCGTAGCCCGTTGCTTCAGGTCTTATGAGAGAACCGCCGAAGGGGATGCCCTTACCTGTGAGAACACCGTTTTCGAAAGTGCCCTTGATTCTCTTGTACTGGCCGTAAAGATAACCGACTTCTCTGCCGCCTACACCGATATCACCTGCGGGAACGTCGACGTCGGGACCGATGTGTCTGTAAAGCTCCGTCATGAAAGCCTGGCAGAAACGCATGATTTCAGCATCGCTCTTGCCTCGGGGATCAAAGTCGGAACCGCCCTTTGCACCGCCGATGGGAAGACCGGTGAGGCTGTTTTTGAAAGTCTGTTCAAAGCCTAAGAACTTCATGATACCGATATATACGGAAGGATGGAAACGGAGTCCGCCCTTGAAGGGACCGATAGCACCGTTGAACTGTACACGGTAACCTGTGTTTACATGGACGTCGCCGTTGTCATCAACCCATGTTACTCTGAATGTTATCTGTCTTTCGGGCTCAACCATGCGTTCAAGCAATGCAGCCTTCTCGTATTCGGGATGTCTTTCGATAACCGGTTTAAGTGAAAGAAGTACCTCTTCAACTGTCTGGATAAACTCCGGCTCGCTTGCATTCTTTTTTCTTACGCTTTCGATTACATTTTCTACATAGCCCATAATCTCTTCTCCTTATAAATATAAAAATTTTGCTATGCTACTATTTTAAAACAATGAAGCACGTATTGCAAGAAAAAAATTAATTGTAAAATAATTTGGTAAAAATTATTCAAAAATAATTCACCGAAACACTCAATTTTACAGCAAATTATATACGATTATTCCGTGATTCTTATCAAAAATACGGTGTATACTCGGCGACAGGTGCCGTAAGCAGTCCGAATGACAAAAGAATCGTTGCGAAAAACCTTATATGTAATCTCCGAAAAAAGGGATGTAAAAAACGCAAGTTTTTACATCCCTTACATATTTATCTGTAATTTACTATTGCACCCTTATCGGAAGATGAAACGGTTTCAGAATACCTGCGAAGATACCCGCCGATTCCGTCCTTCTTCAAAACAGTCATTTCAGACCTTCTCTTTTCGAATTCCTCGTCGGAAACCTCGACAAAAATGCTGTATTCGGGAATATTGATCGAGATAATATCTCCGTCTTTGATATAAGCGATATTACCGCCCTTAGCCGCTTCGGGAGAAACGTGACCGATCGATGCACCTCTTGTTGCACCGGAAAAACGTCCGTCGGTAATAAGCGCTACCTGCTTGTCAAGTCCCATTCCTGCAATTGCCGATGTGGGATTGAGCATTTCACGCATACCGGGACCTCCCGAGGGACCTTCATAACGAATAACCACGACATCGCCGGGGTTTATTCCTCCGTCATAAATGACACGGATTGCATCCTCTTCACTGTTGAATACACGTGCAGGTCCTTTGTGAACAAGCATCTCACTTGCTACCGCACTGCGTTTAACGACACAGCCGTCGGGAGCAAGATTTCCTTTCAGCACGGCTAAACCGCCCGTCTTTCCGAAGGGATTCTCTGCCGTTCTTATGACACTTGTATCGAGATTTTGTACACCCTCGAGATTTTCTCCGAGCGTCTTTCCCGTACAAGTCATTACATCGGTATCGATGAGTCCCATCTTGTCAAGCTCAGAAAGAACAGCATATACTCCGCCAGCTTCATCGAGATCTTCCATATACGTATGTCCTGCAGGCGCAAGATGACAGAGATTCGGAGTAACCTCGCTGATCTCGTTCGCCATGGATATCGAGAAATCAATTCCGCATTCGTTGGCAATAGCGGGAAGATGCAACATACTGTTTGTCGAACATCCGATTGCCATATCCGCCGTCAACGCATTACGGAAAGCTTTTTCCGTCATAATGTCAAGCGGTTTTATATCCTTTTCGACAAGCTCCATCACCTTCATGCCCGCGTGCTTTGCAAGCTCTATTCTTCTCGAATATACGGCGGGTATCGTTCCGTTTCCGCGAAGTCCCATGCCGAGAACTTCCGTCAGGCAGTTCATGGAATTTGCAGTGTACATTCCCGAGCACGAACCGCAGGTGGGACAGGTCTTTGTTTCGAATTCGCGAAGCTTCTCGTCATCAATTTTGTTTGACATATATGATCCGACTGCCTCGAACATTGCCGAAAGACTCGTTTTTTTGCCGTCGACACGTCCCGCAAGCATGGGACCTCCGCTGACAAACACCGTCGGAATGTTGAGTCTTGCCGCCGCCATGAGAAGTCCGGGAACGTTCTTGTCACAGTTCGGAACCATTACAAGACCGTCAAATCCGTGTGCCAGAACCATGGCCTCGGTAGAATCGGCAATGAGCTCTCTTGTAACGAGAGAATACTTCATTCCCCGGTGTCCCATGGCGATACCGTCACAGACTGCTATCGCGGGAAAAACTATCGGTGTACCGCCTGCCATGGAAACTCCCGTCTTGACAGCCTGAACGATCTTGTCGATATTCATGTGTCCGGGAACGATTTCGTTGTATGAGCTGACAATACCTATGAGCGGTCTGTCAAGCTCTTCCTCGGTAAGGCCGAGTGCGTGATAAAGTGAACGGTGCGGAGCATTCTGAGCTCCCTTCACGATTTTTTCTGTAATCATTTGCATCACCGAATCAGTTATTGATGAGCTTATCCTCGTCACTCCAGCTGTAAAGCTTTCTGACTTCTTTGCCTACTACTTCAGAAGGATGCTCGGCGGCTATCTTGCGCATTGCATTGAAGTGAACCTGAGAGCCTGCCTCCGACATGTCGAGGAGGAACTCTTTTGCAAATGTGCCGTCCTGAATGTCGGAAAGGATCTTCTTCATCGCTTTCTTCGTTTCGTCGGTAACGATCTTGGGACCCGTTACGTAATCGCCGTATTCGGCAGTGTTGGAAATGGAATAACGCATTCCCTCGAAACCGCTCTGATAAATAAGGTCAACGATAAGCTTCATTTCGTGGATACACTCAAAGTAAGCGTTTCTGGGATCATAGCCCGCTTCAACGAGTGTTTCGTAACCTGCCTGCATAAGTGCGGAAACACCGCCGCAAAGAACAGCCTGTTCACCGAAAAGGTCTGTTTCCGTTTCTGTTCTGAATGTTGTTTCAAGAACGCCTGCTCTTGCACCGCCGATGCCGAGAGCATAAGCAAGTCCGATTTCAAGTGCATCACCCGTTGCATCCTGCTCAACCGCTACAAGGCAGGGAACACCCTTGCCCGCCTGATACTCACTGCGTACAGTGTGTCCGGGGCCCTTGGGAGCTACCATGATAACGTTGACATCCTTGGGCGGCTTGATACAGCCGTAGTGAATGTTGAATCCGTGAGCAAATGCAAGTGTCTTGCCCGCCGTAAGATTGGGAGCAATGCTGTCCTTGTAAAGCTTCGCCTGCTTTTCATCGTTGATGAGAATCATGATGATATCTGCATCCTTCGAAGCATCGGCAGCCGTCTTTACCGTAAAGCCTGCCGCTTCAGCCTTTGCCCAGCTTCTGCTGCCTTCATAAAGTCCGATGATTACGTTAACACCGGATTCTTTAAGGTTAAGCGCGTGAGCATGTCCCTGTGAGCCGTAACCGATAACAGCAACCGTCTTGCCGTTGAGCTTTGCCAGATTACAATCCTTCTGATAAAAAATTCTTGCCTGTGACATTATGTATCTCTCCTTAAAATAATTATTTATTCAAAATGCTGCTGTCGCCTCTTTCAAGCGCAACAACACCTGTACGGCACATTTCGATAATACCGAGCGGTCTTAAAATATCTATGAGTGCATTGATTTTTGATGTATCTCCCGTAGCCTCGATACAGAGTGCCGATGAAGAATAATCAATGATCTTTGCCCTGAAAATGTCAACGCACGTCATGATATCCTGTCTGTTCTTTTCGGTATTGCGAACCTTGATGAGAGCGAGTTCACGGTTAATGGAATTATCGCCCTCCAAAACCTCAACTTTTTTAACGTTGAAAAGCTTGCGAAGCTGATTTATCATCTGATCCCTTGCGTATCCGTCACCGCTCATTGATATGGTGATTCGCGAGTACTCGGGCGACTCCGTTTCTCCTACCGTCAGAGTATCGATGTTAAACCCTCTTCTTGTGAACATACTGGTAACTCTTGTGAGAACGCCGAATTTGTTGTCGACATAAACTGCAATTATAAACTTGTTCACTCGTCAGCACCTCATTTTACAATCATCTCGTCGACCGATCCGCCGGGAGGCAGCATCGGCAGAACAAACTCGTCGGAATCAATTGCGCAATCAATTATAAACGGTCCGTCAGCAGTCAGTGATTCCCTGAAAGCTTCACGAAAAGCTTCCTTTGTATCAACCGACACGCCTTTCGCTCCGAAGGCTTCTGCAAGACGAACAAAGTCCGTTTTTCTTTCAAGTGTCGTTGCCGAATAATGCTTGTCAAAGAACAGCGTCTGCCACTGTCTTACCATTCCGAGAACCTTGTTGTTCATCAGAACTACCGTGACGGGTATTTTGTAAGTAACCGCGGTTGCAAGCTCGTTGAGATTCATTCCGAAGCTTCCGTCCCCCGTAACAAGAACGGTCTTGTTTTTCGTTCCGATGTTTGCACCTATGGCCGCTCCGAGTCCGAAGCCCATCGTTCCGAGTCCTCCGCTCGACACCAGCGTTCTCGGCTTTCTGAAGCGGTACTCTTGCGCCGTCCACATCTGATGCTGTCCCACGTCGGTGGCAATTACCGTATCGTCCGACGTATTCTCGTTCATAACATCAAGAATCGCCTTGGGCGTCAATCTGTTTTCTTCCGTTTCAAAAGAAGCTTCTTTTTCTCTAAGCTCCTTTATCCGTACATTCCATTCGGGATTCTTCTTCGTCTTGCAAAGACGGATAATCTCCGAAAGCGCTTCTTTTATATCGCCGTTAATGCCTATGTCTATACCGATATTTTTGTTTATCTCCGAAAAGTCAATATCAAGATGAATTATCTTCGATTTAAGCGCATACTTTTCCTTGTTGCCCGTTGCTCTGTCGCTGAAACGCACTCCTATCGCCACGATAAGATCAGCTTCATTCTGTGCCATCGATGATGCGTATCTTCCGTGCATTCCCTGCATACCGAGGAAACGCTCACTGTCACTCGGAATTGCCGACAGTCCCATAAATGAGCTTCCGATAAAAGCATCCGTCTTCTCGGCAAGCTCCATAACCTCTTTTTCAACACCTGCTCTGATAACTCCGCCGCCGATGTAGATATACGGTCTTTTGCTGTTTGCGATAAGCTTCGCCGCTTCTGAAAGCTTTTGCTTGTCGGGCTTTTTCGTTTCGAAGCACTTTTCAATCGGCTTTCTCTCGAAATCACATAGCGCCGTCTGAATATCCTTCGGCACGTCGATAAGTACAGGTCCCGGTCTTCCCGACCGTGCAATTCTGAAAGCCTCCCTGATGGAGTCGGCAAGCTCCGTTACATCGTTTACGAAGTAATTATGCTTTGTTATCGGCAAGGTGATACAAGTAATGTCTATCTCCTGAAAGCTGTCCCTGCCGATGAGATTACACGGAACGTTTCCCGTTATGGCAACCATCGGGACAGAGTCGATGTGCGCCGTTGCAATACCCGTTACAAGATTCGTGGCGCCGGGTCCCGATGTGGCAATAACAACACCCGTTTTGCCCGTTGCTCTCGCATATCCGTCTGCCGCATGGGCAGCACCCTGCTCATGAGCCGTAAGATAATGATTTATACTGTCACTGTATTCATAAAGAGCATCGTAAATATTTACTACCTGGCCTCCCGGATATCCGAATACATCCGTAACGCCCTGCTCTATCAGAGTTTCCACAATTATCTGTGCGCCGGTCAGTTTCATGATTTTTCCTTCCTATATAAAAAACTCTTTTGCACATAAATACAAAGTATTTTGTACAAAAGAGACGAAGATCATATTCTCCGCGGTACCACTCTTTTTGATGCGAAGCATCCGCTCATGTGTATTCCGAAATACACTTCTCTGTCACGGGAGATCCCGATCACGCTTACACAGTTTCACCTTCGGCATGACAGCTCCGGGAGGACTTATATACGCACTCTTACCGCCTCACACCAACCGACGGCTCTCTGAAAACAAAATACGCACTTTATTTCCCATCATAGCTTTTGAATATTTTAACTCATTTTTAGTGTTTTGTCAATAGCTCGGGACTTTACAAACAAAAGCAAAAAGGCTATTATTTCTTAAAAGGAGGTCTTCACATGAAAATTGCAACAACAACCGGTGATTTCAATCACTATTGCAGTAACGACTCGGACAGAATACGTGAACTTCACAGGGCGGGTTTTCGCTATATCGATCTCAGCCTCTACTCCGCCGCACGTAAAGATAACGTTTACATGAACGACGGCTGGCAGAACGAGGTCGAAAAAATCAGGGACACCGCCGACTCTCTCGGCATGAAATTTGTTCAGGCTCATTCTCCCGGAGTCAACCCCTTCAACACTGCGGATGACGTCGACTTCATGATGAAAAGTCTGAACCGCTCCATCGAAATCTGCGGTATGCTCGGCATTAAAAACACCGTCGTTCATTCAGGTATCATCGGCGGAATCGGAAAGGAAGAATGGTTCCGAAGGAACAAAGAGTTTTACGGCAAGCTCTTTCCCGAGATGGAAAAGCACTCCGTAAACGTCCTCGTCGAAAACTCAACGAAGGTAAACATGGGCGAAAAATATTTCATCAACTCGGGAAAAGATACACGTGAGCTCGTTGAATTTATAGACCATCCGTTGATTCACGCCTGCTGGGACACGGGGCACGCCAACTGTGAAGGAAATCAGTACGATGAAATTCTGTCCGTCGGCAATGAGCTTTACGCAATCCACTACAACGACAATCACGGAAAAGCCGATGAACATCTCATTCCGTATTTCGGCACACTGAATCACGACGAGGTTATCAATGCGCTTATCGACACGGGCTACAAAGGATACTTCACCCTCGAATGCTCCAGCTCACTCATCCTGAAAGAGTACTGGCTCGGTTCACGTCGCAAATTCCAAAAGGACGAAAGGCTTTCCTCTCCGCCGTTTTTCGCTCAGCAACAAGCCGAAAAGCTTCTCTACGATATCGCAAAACACATTCTCACATCATACGGAATTTTCGAGGAATAAAACAAAAGGATGTATCGGGACAAAACACCCGATACATCCTTTGACTGTCGATAAAGTCGTCACAACGTGCATAACTTCATTATAAAGAAAAATACGCATTTGCTTTCAATGAGTCACCCTGTGTTTCGATGATTTTTATTTAAAGTTAAATA
>JAZSPN010000102.1:0-36165 GCA_045537495.1 Acutalibacteraceae bacterium | reverse complement strand
CCCATGCCTACGCCGATATCGGCACTCTTGATGGACGGAGCATCGTTGACGCCGTCGCCCGTCATGGCGGTAATACAACCCTTTGCTTTCCACGCCTTGACGATGCGAACCTTGTGCTCGGGCTGAACTCTTGCATAGACGGAATATTTTTCAATATCTCTGTTGAGGTCTTCCTCCGAGATGTCGTTGAGCTGAGAGCCGGTAAGAGCCTGCTCTGCCGATTCGAGAATACCGAGCTGTTTTGCAATTGCGACAGCGGTATCCTTGTGGTCACCGGTGATCATGATGGGACGGATACCTGCCGACTTACATTCGACGATGGCATCACGTACTTCGGGACGGATGGGGTCAATCATGCCCGAAAGACCGATATAGCAAAGATCTGCTTCAAGATCGGAGGGCTCATAGGAAGTCGGCTCCGAGATGTATGAGCGTTTGGCTGCACAGAGAACACGGAGTGCCTGGTCTGCCATAGCTTTATTGTCGGAAAGGATCTTGGCGCGGAGAGCTTCGTCGAGTGCCACTTCCTTGCCGTCGATATATGCCGACGTACAGCGCTTGAGAACTTCGTCGGGAGCGCCCTTTGTAAACTGAATGATTTCTCCGTCTGCCGTCTTGTGAACGGTGCTCATCATCTTTCTGCCCGAATCAAACGGAGCTTCGCCGATTCTGGGATATTCTTTTACGAGATCATTCTTCGACATTCCGAGTGCGAAAGCATCGTTTACGAGAGCACATTCCGTCGGCTCACCGACAGCGTTGTTGGTTTCGTCGAGGTTTGCGTCACAGCAAAGTGCCATGCCTTTTGCAAGGAGATTGACGTCGGACGATGCGTGATCAACGACAGTCATCTTATTCTGAGTAAGAGTACCCGTTTTGTCGGAGCAGATTATCTGAGTACAGCCGAGTGTTTCAACGGCGGTAAGTTTTCTGATAACCGCATTTCTGCGGGACATATTTGTAACACCTATGGAAAGAACGATGGTTACAACTGCGGCAAGACCTTCCGGGATGGCGGCGACAGCAAGGCTGACCGCTACCATGAAGGTGTCGAGAAGCATCTCTGCCGAAAGATTGTTGAAGTGGCGTACAACGTCAACAGCGAAGATAACAAGACAGATTCCGATAACGAGGAAGCTGAGAATCTTGCTGAGCTGGTTGAGCTTTATCTGAAGGGGAGTTTCTTCGTTCTGTGCATTGGTGAGAGCATCGGCAATTTTACCCATTTCGGTATTCATACCCGTGCCGACAACAACCGCCTTACCTCTGCCGTAAACGACTGTACTGCCCATGTAGACCATGTTTTTGCGGTCACCGAGAGGAATATCTTTTTCATCGCCGAGAGAAAGAGCTTCGACGAGTTTATTAACGGGGACCGATTCGCCCGTCAAGGCGGCTTCTTCAATCTTCATGCTGGCACATTCAATGATACGTGCATCAGCGGGGACTGCATCGCCTGCTTCGAGAACGATGATGTCGCCGGGAACGAGATCTTCACTTCTTACAGAGAGCTGTTTGCCGTCACGGATTACCTTTGATGTGGCGGCGGCGATTTCCTGAAGTGCCGCGATTGCTTTTTCGGCCTTGCTTTCCTGGAGAACACCGAGAACAGCGTTGATGATAACAACAATCATGATGATGATGACATCGGCAAAAGACTCATTTTCTATTGCGGCAGTGATACCTGAAATGATAGCAGCAACAATGAGAATGATGATCATCGGGTCGGAAAGCTCTTTCAAAAAGCGCTGAAGGATCGTTACCTTCTTGCCTTCCGCAAGCTTGTTGGGACCGAAAGATTCAAGTCTTTTCTGAGCTTCCGAGGAAGACAGACCTTCGGCACCAGATTTCTGTTCATCGAGAACGGAAGAAACGGTTGACAGGTATTCTTTCATTTCCAAAACCTCCTATTTTAAAGGGAACAAAAAAGACCTATCCACATTACAAGTAACGCAGATAAGTCTCGTCGTTTAATATAAAGCCAGAAGCGTTGCTTCATGATGTTGACCTTATAGCGTATTACGCCGACTACTCCCTTATTAAACGTTATTCTAACAGAAAAAGTAAAAAAAGTCAATTGCGAAAATCGAAGCGGACAGAAATTTTAAATAAATTAACGGATTATTTTAATTCTGTCCTCAAAGCGGGACTTTTGCTCGGGTTTTTCGTCGGGATATCCGATGCAGATGCCGATGAGAAACACATAATTTTCGGGGACGCCCAGTTTTTCTTTCCACTTGGAGCTTTCGGGAGATTTGAAAAGAGCGCCGGCGCTTGCAACGATACAAGTGCCGAGTCCCAGACTTTGTGCACAGATGCAGATGTTTTCGGTCATGATGCCTGCATCCATATCGTAGTTTCCGTCAGCAAAAATTATTGCAAACGTAGGTGCGTTGTGATAAAACGGATTTTTGTCGCTTCTTGTATGAATGGGAGTATCCCAGCCGACAAAATTTTTGAGATCGATGTGCATTTCATGAAGCATCTCGGCATTCTGAACAAAACGGACATGACACGGCTGACCGTTTCGTCCGCTCGGAGCCATGAGTGCGGCGTGCATCAGCGTGTGAAGCTGTTCATCGGAAATCTGCTCCTTCTTGTACTCCCTTACGGTCTGGCGGGAAAAAATGTGGTTTACGGTTTCGTTCATTATCATGTCAATTACCTCGCTTCTGTATTTATTTCAGAATTTTTCGGTTACACGTTGGTAAACACCGTTTATAACGGAAGAATCGGGTTTGACCTTGTAGGTATCACGGGTGTTTTTTATAAGTGTACCGAAGGTGTCGCGACAAACGGATTTAAGGCATTCCGTGCGGTATTCTTCGAACACGCTTCCGTCGGAGTCCTCTTGTCTTAAAACGAGGAATATATAATCGGCGGTTTCAATGACTTTGGGGCTGTTCGCCGTCATGGAATGTACCGCTCCGAAAAATTCCGTCGGATAGCTGTTGCTTGATTTATTTATGGTGACGGTTTCAACCTGAGCGGAAGCGACAAAAGAGCTGTTCGCATTCTGAGAGCAGATGTCTTCGATGGAGGTACCGGTGCGAAGATCGTCACACATCACCTTGAACTTGTTTTCGACGGCGGTGATTTCGTCGGCTTCAAGACGTTTTACAGAGCCGTCATCGAGTACCGTGGTGAGGTAACCGTTGATCGATTTGAAAGTGACGTAGTTTTCGTTGAAGTATGATTTCAAAAAGGAATCGGGAATCGCCATTTTTCCGTCCTTGCCGTAGAAATGCAGAAGAAGCATTTCTTTTTTTGCTTCAAAGGTTTCGTATTTTGTTACCGTTTGCTTGTCGATACCGACCGAGGTATAAAAATTTTTGTAAAAATCCCATTTAGAGGAAACTCCGTCGGTTATACGGTACTTATATTCAGAGGTAAGCTGAAGTTTTTCGGCATCGAAAAGACTGTTGACGGCGACGTATTGAGAGCAAAGATCGTTTACGGTATTGAGAATATCTTTTTTCTCACTGCTTACGGTAAGAGAATAGGCCTCCTTGCGTTGCAGAACGTCGGAAAGGAAAAATGCGTAAAGACTGTCACTGATTTCGGCACCGGAGATATTGAGTGCAGTATCGGTTTCGTCACTCTGATTTTTTGTACATGATACGGTCATAAAAAGGCACAGCACAAGCAAAAGAGAAAGTATTCTTTTCATGAAGCATATTCCTTTCTTAAAGGGTATCGGATTCCATGAGGGAGAAAGCTGTTGTCAAAAGCTCGAGTCTGTTTTCGTTTTTGCCCACACGCAGACAGATATGAGGCGATGAGGAGGCGCTGATGGTAACACGTCCGCGAAGACCTTTTGCAAGACGTGATATCTTATCCATATCGATATCATCGATGTAAAGCATCAGCTTGCCGCCGCTCTCCTTGATTTCGTAGACATTCTGTTTAAGCGCCGTACCGCGAAGCAGAGAAACGGTGATAAGACCTCTGACACATTCGGGAGGCTCACCGAAGCGGTCGATAAGCTCATCGAGAACGTCGGAAGCATCATCCTTTGAGCGGATATCCGCTATACGGCGGTACATATACAGCTTCTGAGGAACGCTTTCGATATAGTCCGGCGGAATATGGGCATCTATCGGAATGTCGATAAGACATTCTTTTTCGGGAACGGCAGGCTTTTCGCCTTTTTCTTCACTGACTGCCTGAGCAAGAAGCTTCAAATACATATCGTAACCGACTGCTTCCATATGACCGTGTTGCTGTGCGCCGAGAATATTTCCCGCACCGCGAAGCTCAAGATCCCGCATGGCGATTTTGAAGCCTGATCCGAATTCGGTGAATTCACGTATGGCTTCAAGTCGGTGAGTGGCTATTTCCGTAAGCTCTTTGCCCCTTGTGAATGTCAGATAAGCCGAAGCTCTTCTCGTAGAACGTCCGACTCTTCCTCTTATCTGATGAAGCTGAGCAAGTCCCATTCTGTCGGCATTTTCTATTATAAGTGTGTTGACGTTGGGGACATCGACACCCGTTTCGATAATCGTTGTACAGACGAGAATATCCGTTTCGCCTTCGAGAAGCTTTCTCCAGACTTCGCTGAGCTCATCTTCGCTCATTTTTCCGTGAGCAACGGCGACATTTGAATCGGGGAGCATTTCTTTTATCTGAGAAGCGACCTTTTCTATTGTTTCGACGCGGTTATGAAGATAATACACCTGACCGCCTCGGCGAAGCTCGGAAGTCATCGCCTGGACGAGAACCTCCATGTTATGCTCAATAACGTAAGTCTGAACGGGATAACGGTCCCGCGGAGCTTCTTCAAGAACGGACATATCACGTATACCCGACATTGCCATGTTGAGAGTTCTCGGGATCGGTGTTGCCGTCAGAGTCAAAACGTCGACGGCGGGGAACATCTCTTTAAGCCGTTCCTTCTGAGAAACACCGAAGCGTTGTTCTTCGTCAACGATAATAAGACCGAGATCACGGAACTTTACATCTTTTGATATAAGGCGGTGAGTGCCGACGACGATGTCGACACTGCCCCTTTCAAGCTGCTTTATGGTGTCGTTCATCTGCTTACGAGAACAGAATCTTGAAAGCATATGAGTTTCTATCGGGAATCCGTCAAACCGTTTGTTGATGGTCTGAAAATGCTGAAGTGCAAGAATGGTTGTGGGGACGAGAATGGCACACTGCTTTCCGTCGGCGACACACTTGAATGCGGCGCGAAGGGCAACCTCGGTTTTTCCGAATCCGACATCACCGCAAAGAAGACGGTCCATCGGATAAGATTTTTCCATATCGGTTTTGATTTCTTCGATGCAACGGAGCTGGTCTGCCGTTTCTTCAAATTCAAAACGGCGCTCAAAATCGTTCTGCATATCCATATCGGGAGAGAAGGCGTGACCTTCGATCTGACGCCGTTTGGCATAAAGAGCAATAAGCTCCTGCGCGATATCCTTGACTGCCGCACGGACTTTTGAACGTGTTTTCTGCCACTCCTTACCGCCGAGCTTGTTGAGCTTTACCGTGGCATCGGGACCGCCTGCACCGATATATTTTGAAACGAGATCAAGCTGTGTTACGGGGACATAAAGAATATCTCCCTTATCGTAACGGATTTTTATATAATCCTTAACGGCACCGCCTGCTTCGAGTTTTGTGATTCCGTCGAAAATGCCGATACCGTGAGTGTTATGAACAATATAATCTCCCTTGTGGAGTTCTTCAAGACTGTTGAAGGCATTTTTGTTTTTTGATTTATTGCGATGTTTTTTTGAAGCACTGATATAACGGCTTCCGTAGGTGATGAGAGTGAAATGCTCATTCGGATATTCGAATCCCGTGGAAAGACTTCCGGGAACGACGCTTATCTGTCCTTTCTGGAATTCGGTCGGAAAAACGGGATAGTAAATGCAGTTGTAGCCGTCCTCTTCAAGGTCGAGAGAGAGCGACTTTGCGGATTTTGCCGTACCGCCCATAATGACCGTGATACGGTCCTTTTTGTTCGCGACGGACTCAATGTCGTCAAGCAAAACGGAGTACGAACCGTTCCACGGAGATATCTGACGTGCGTTGAGAGTCGTAAGCTCCTTGACGGGAGTGTCAAACGAGCCTCGCGGAAGATTGTCGAGATAGACGGCACCGTATTTTTCGTATGCCGAAACAAGCTCATTGAACGAAAGAATATATCGGTCAAGCCCTTTGCAGAGAATTCCTTCCTCGGAAAGAGCCTTCATTTCTTCGAGAAACAGTTCGATGTAGGCTTCTGCACGTTCCTTGACGGAAAAGCTTTCACTGACGAAAAGAATCGGATTGTCGATATAATCGAAAACGGTCGCGGTATCCTTGTAAACGATGGGAAGATATCGGTCGAGGGAAGACAGACGGAGTCCCGATCTGATTTTTTCAATATCGGAGCTTATGCTTTCGCGTATTTTAACGGCGCCCTTGCCTTTGACGGTCGAAAGAAAGTCCGTCAGCACGTTGCAAAGCTCATTGTAATTCTCGCTGAGAACTTCGTTGGAGGGTGTGACCGTTACGGAGCTGAGATTTTCTGTCCTTCGCTGAGTTTCGGTGTCGAACAGACAGAGCATATCGACGGTGTCGCCCCAGAATTCGCAGCGACAAGGATAATCGCTCCCGGGAGGAAAGAAATCGACGATACCGCCCCGTGAGGAAAACTGACCTTCACCCTCGACCTGAGAAGCCGGGGTATAGCCGGCACGGATAAGCGACATTTTAAGCTCATCGACGGGAAGGTCATCGCCGACGCTGATTGCGAAGCTTTTACGAGCGTATTCATCCGACGGCATTGTGAGCTGTAAAACGGCTTCTGCCGAACAAACGATAACGTCGTAGTCGTTTTTTACGATGTGACCGAGTACACGTAAACGCATGTGCTCATATTCGCGGGAGCTTCCCTCCGTGGAGCGGAGGACGAAATCTCTCCCGGGGTAATGGTGAGCGTTTGTGCCGAGTGCACGAAGATCCTCGGTGAGCCGTGTGGCCTGCATTTCATCGGGAGTGACGACGATGCCCTTTCTTTTGAGAATTTCGCAAGAGGACATGATGAGATGTGCCTTGTGGATATGCGAAAGCCCCAGCACGCCCATGGGCAGCCGGGTGTTACGTATTCCCGAAAGTACGGTGTTGTACTGTGGGGACTTATTTATAATTTCTGAAAAGCAGGACATAGTTTTCTCTCAATTTCAGATTCTGATACCATCAGCTAACATGGCATCACGAAGAATATTTATGTTTTGGTGGGAATAGCAATGACCTTTTATGCCGACTTTCATGGCACCTTCGATATTTTGAGGCATATCGTCGATGAAATAGCATTCGTCGGCAGACAGTGAATACTTTTCGAGTAACGCCTCGAAGATGCGTCTGTCGGGCTTGTTGATGCCGATATCACACGAAGCGATAATGCCGTCCATGAGTTTCAGTGCGGGAATATCGTCGAAGTGGCGGTAGATTTCGTCGGGAGTGTTCGAGCAAAGATAGGTTTTGAAGCCCTTTTCCTTGAGCTCTTCTATAAAACGGTACATTTCGGGGAAGGGAGGCATATTGTCCCACCATGAAAGGAGAAGCGAATGCAGTTTTTCGTGAAGTCGTTCGGGAAGCTGACGACAGCTTTCGTCGGATATCTGCTGATAGCTTTTCTTGCCGGCATTAAGCTCGTTCCATAAATTGCCGAAGAGGACGGATTCGATAAGCTGTACATCTTCTTCGTTTTGAAAAACTTTCAGTAAAGTTTTATGCGGAGCGAAGTCTATCAAGACTCCGCCCATATCAAATACAATATTTCTTATCATTGCTTTCTGACATCTCCACAGCAGTTTTTGTACTTTTTACCGCTTCCGCACGGACACGGATCGTTGGGACCTACCTTTTTACCCTTACGAACCGTTCTGCCCTTGTCGCTTCCGTCGGAGGATCCGCTGCTTGCCGTTACTTCGGTAGCGACCTGACGGCGCTTGGTTTCCTCTTCGTTGCGTACACGTACGGTGAGCATCATGCGTACCGTCTGTTCACGGATAGAGGTGTTCATCTCTTCAAACATATCGGAGCTGATCTCTCGGTATGCTACAACGGGATCGTGCTGGCCGTATGCGCGAAGACCTATACCGCGGCGGAGTTCGTCCATTTCGTCAATATGCTCCATCCACATACTGTCAACGTTGCGGAGAAGGATCATTCTTTCAAGATCACGCATGAGCGTTTCACCGAATTCCTGCTCACGTGCTTCGTAAAGTGAACGACCGCGCATGCTGAGCATTTCCCACGCTTCGTCCTTGTCGAAATCGCCCTTGAAGTCATCGGCGGCGGTAAGCCAGCCGAGGAATTTTTCGCGAAGACCGCTGATATTCCACTCGTCCTTCGGAAGTGCTTTCGGACAGTAGAAATCGAGTGCATCCGCAATGCAGTCGTCCATCATCTTGAGTATCTGAGGTTTAAGCTCTTTTCCGTCAAGAACTTCGTTTCTCTGAGAATAAATGAGGGATCTTTGACGGTTCATTACATCGTCGTACTGCAAAACATTCTTACGTACCGCATAGTTGCGTCCTTCTATGTTTTTCTGTGCCCGTTCGATAGAGCTTGTGACGAGTTTTGCTTCGATAGGCATATCCTCGGGCGTTTTGAGCGTGTTCATGACACTCGTGAGTCTGTCGCCGCCGAAAATTCTCATGAGATCGTCATCGAGCGACAGATAGAATCTTGATTCACCGGGATCGCCCTGACGTCCCGCACGTCCGCGAAGCTGGTTGTCGATACGTCTTGATTCATGACGTTCGGTACCGATGATAAACAGTCCTCCCGACTTGCGGACTTCCTCGGCTTCACCGCTGATTTCCTCCTCGTACTTTGATTTCAAAGAAGAGAATTCTTTTCTTGCATTGAGTATATCCTCGTTATCGGTTTCGGCGAAGCCCGTCGCTTCAACGATAAGCTCTTCGGGGTACGCCATACGGCGCATTTCTGCCTTTGCGAGATATTCGGGGTTACCGCCGAGAAGAATGTCGGTACCGCGGCCCGCCATGTTCGTCGCAATTGTAACGGAACCCGCTTTACCTGCCTGAGCGACGATTTCGGCTTCCTTGTCGTGGAATTTCGCATTAAGGACTTCGTGACGGATGCCTCGGCGTTTGAGCATGACGCTGAGAGCTTCGGATTTTTCAATGGAAACCGTGCCGACAAGTACGGGCTGACCTTTTTCGTGACAGGCAATTACCTGATCGATGACCGCGTTGAACTTAGCCTGTTCGGTTTTATATACGGAGTCGGGATGATCATGTCGGATCATCGGACGGTTTGTCGGAATTTCAATGACGTCAAGCTCATAAATCTGCTGGAATTCATCACTTTCCGTCATGGCGGTACCCGTCATGCCCGAAAGCTTCTTGTAAAGTCGGAAATAATTCTGGAAGGTGATTGTGGCGAGTGTTTTGCTTTCGTGTTCAACCTTTACGCCTTCCTTGGCTTCAATCGCCTGATGAAGTCCTTCGTTGTAACGTCTTCCGAGCATTATACGTCCCGTGAATTCGTCGACGATGAGAACTTCGCCGTCCTTGACAACGTAGTCAACGTCACGGCGCATAACACCGTTTGCCTTGATTGCCTGATTGATATGATGCTGAATTGTGATGTTCTCGGCATCCATAAGGTTTTCAATTCCGAAGAATTTTTCAGCTTTTGCAACACCCGACTTTGTAAGCGTTGCCGTACGTGCTTTTTCGTCAACGACATAGTCGCTGTCGGTGATATCTTCGGCATTTTCCTTGGAGTCAATCTCCTTGACCTTCGACATCGAAAGAGTACGAGCAAAAGTGTTTGCCTGCTTGTAGAGATCGGTTGAACGGTCGCCCTTACCCGAGATGATAAGCGGTGTTCTTGCTTCGTCGATAAGGATGGAGTCAACCTCATCGACTACCGCGAAATTGTGACCGCGCTGAACCTTTTGATCCTTGTAGGGGACCATGTTGTCACGGAGATAGTCGAAGCCCATTTCATTGTTGGTGCCGTAAGTGATGTCGGCGCTGTATGCTTCTTTTCTCTCTTCGTTGGTAAGATTGTGAACGATAAGACCGACGGAAAGTCCCATGAATCGGTATACTTTACCCATCCATTCGGAGTCGCGTCGTGCAAGATAGTCGTTGACGGTAACGATGTGAACACCGTTTCCGCTGAGCGCGTTAAGGTATGCGGGAAGAGTTGCAACGAGAGTTTTACCTTCACCTGTGCGCATTTCAGCGATACGTCCCTGATGAAGAATGATACCGCCGATAATCTGGACGGGGAAATGCTTCATGTTGAGAACGCGCCACGATGCCTCACGGCAGGCGGCAAAAGCCTCGGGCAGAAGATCATCGAGAGATTCGCCGTTTGCAAGACGGTTTTTGAACTCGGGTGTTTTTGCCTGAAGCTGCTCATCGGTAAGAGCGGAATACTCTTCCTCGAGCGCGAGAACTTTTTTCTGGATAGGAAGAACACGCTTGACTTCCTTTGCGGAGTAATCTCCGAACAGTTTCTTGAAAAGACCCATTATGTCACCTCAAATAATGTAATTGAAAAATTTAGCAATATGTGTTACAATTCGAATAATAAAATAAAGGAGAAACAGCCATGTCGAAGAGAACAGACTATATTTCGTGGGATGAATACTTTATGGGGATAGCCATGCTGTCGGCATACAGGAGCAAGGATCCCAATACGAGAGTCGGTGCCTGTATCGTCAATGACTCGAATAAGATAATGTCGGTCGGATATAACGGATTTCCGATAGGATGCAGTGACGATGATTTTCCGTGGGAAAGAGAAGGGGAGCCGTACGACACAAAGTACCATTACGTGTGTCATGCAGAGCTTAATGCAATTCTCAACAATGCGGGCACGAGCCTGCACGGATGCAAGATATATGTTGCGCTTTTCCCGTGTAATGAATGTGCAAAAGCTATTATTCAAAGCGGAATCAAAGAGGTAATTTATATTTCCGACAAGTATGCACAGACTCCTGCAACGAGGGCATCGAAGAGAATGTTTGATGCGGCAGGTGTAAAGTATACACAGCTTGATATGCGCACAAAAGAGCTTGTTATTGATTTCAGAGAGGAAAATATCTGATCAGAATTTCCATACGAGAGTTTCGTATTCGTTGGCACTTTTCTGATATACGGTCATAAAGCTGTTTTCGGAAAGCCAGTGTATCTGACTGCATGTGTTGGTGAAAAGATTTTCGTCACGAATGATCTTACTGCTTCCGTTTGAAATGTCGCAGAGAATGACGGTTTGCGGTGAAGTGTTGCAGAGAATGACGAGCTTTTTGCCGTCTTTCGAAACACTCATGAATTCGGGATAAGCCGTCTTTTCGGAAATATCGGCAAGATCCGCCTTGTTTTCATCCGTAGAAATACGCTTGAGGACGAGGCTGTTTTTATTGAGAATATAATCACCGCTCAGAAGGTAATCGCCTATATTTCCCGAATAAGCGGCAACACGTGTTTCCGCTCCGTCTGCACCGAGAGAATAAACCGTGAAGCCTTCGTCGGCTTCCTTGACGTAGTAAAGCTTTCCGTCGATACAGTTCATGTAGTTTTCATAAAGCGATGAAACCTTGAGCGTGGGTTTTGTTTTTGTATTGCCTTCAATGAAGAAAAGATCGGCAGTTGTCGAGGAGAGAAGGTAATTTCTTCCCGAAAGATAGAGTCTGTTTCCCGAGAAGTCGAGAAGAGCATCGTTGAGCTGAGCCCAGTCACTGCGTAATCTGCCGTATCTGTCAACGGTTCTGCCGTTGTCACCCGTGAGCTTCGCCGTTTTGCCCGATTCGGGATCGAAAGAGAAAATTTCGGAATAGGTTTTGTTACTGAGAGCAAAGTCGTTTCCGTCAAAATCAACCATCAGAAGGTATTTGCTGTCACCGTAACCCGCGGGGGTGTTGGTTGCACGGAAAAACGCATAGTCAAAAAGACGTATATCCTCCGTGCAGATGGATGTTGTGAAAAGTCCGTAACCCATGAATTTTCCGTCACGTTCAAGGCAGTAGAGAGTTGCGGGAATGTTCTGATGACTGCAAGGGACACGGACATCTATTGTTTTAGTATCGGGACACACCGAAAGAGTTCCGCCTCGGTTTTCGTAAAATGTGAAAATTCCGCTCGGATGAACGCTCAGGAAAATGTTATCTGCATCGGTACTCAGCATGGGGCCGTCATATAACGTGCGGGATATGACGGAAGTATCTGCCGAAACGGCAACGTCTTCGGATGTGCCTGCCGATACAGTTGTGTCGGGCTCCTCGGAGGGAGTGTTGAGAGTAGCACTGTACAGTGCAAGACATACGGAAAGTGCGGCAAAGACAGCCGTCAGAGAGGCAATGTAATACGGGATTTTATTCTTCTTTTTTTTCTTTTTTGCCATTGTATATTCATTCCTTTGATGGGAGCAAACTCCAAAATATAATCCAAAAATAATTATATCACATACATTCGAATTTTTCTACTGATTTTTATAAGTTTTAAATTTATTTACAATCTTGTAAAAAACGAATTAGTATGCTATTATTTTTTTGACGATTTAAGGAGAAGTGCCATGAAAAAATTTGTTTCAGTCTTTATTTGTACGGTTTTTATAATGATGACGTTTACCGTATCGGTTAATGCGGATGTTGCTGCTGCTTCTGTTTGGAAATGGGAAGGCGATTATTATTATTCCGTTGAAAACAAAGAAGCGACAATTGAGAGCTTTTACGGAGAAGCAAAGGGTGTCATCGACATACCCGATGAGCTTGGCGGATATCCCGTTGTGAGAATAAATGACTACGTTTATTACGGTGAAAAAGGGCTTACGGGTGCCGATATACCGAAAACAGTGCGAAGTCTGGGAAGCGGTGTCTTCTACGCGACAAGATATTATAATGACAGAGCAAACTGGACGGGTGAGCTTTTGTATATGGGAGAATATCTTATCGGCGCGGGTACACTTGTCGGAAAGATAAAAATCAAGGACGGGGTTAAATGTGTAGCCGACGGAATATTCGACTATGCGAGGATGACGGAGTTGCAGATTCCGAAAACGGTCGAATATTTAGGCGACAATATGTTCTTGAGCTGCTATAATCTCAAAAAGATAACGGTAGAAGCAGACAATGAAAACTACTGTTCGGATGAGAGCGGAAACCTTTTCACAAAAAACTATGAGAAGCTCATAAAAGTTCCCGAAGCGACAACGGCAACGGAGTGTATTCTTCCGAAAGAAACAAAGGTTGTCGGAGATTCTGCCTGTGCGAATACGGGACTCAGAAAAATTGTGCTTCCCGAGGGGCTTTCGAGTATCGGTACCAATGCGTTTGAAAACACCGACATTGACGGAATAAAGCTTCCGTCGGAAATCACGGAAATTCCCGATAACGCTTTCAGAGAATGTGAAAATCTCAGGTATATCATCATCAGCGGCAAGATTGAAAGAATCGGATATTATGCACTGAACGGATGCACTGATCTGAATTTTATTTTATTCGAGGGCTGGCACTACGGTACGCCGATTGATATTTTCAACGGAAACGAAGCTTTTGACCGTGCCGAAAAAACGTACGGCTATAAAGAAGATTTTACGGCAGATGTTCCGCCTGTTGAAATGCTTACATACGGTGACAGAATGTGCATTGAAATTATCGCAATAAACGGACTCAGTGAGAATTCGGTATTTTCGTGGAGAACCGACAGTGAAGCTATAACGCTGGACGTAAGCGAAGACGGCAAAAGCTGTACGGTAAAGCCTTCGATAAAGGGAAAAGATATCGAGTATCCGGATATCTTTGTCACGGCAACCGACGAGAACGGAAACGAATACGTGAACGAGATTTATCTGAAGGTCGATTGCAGATGGTATCAGAAAATTCTGTCATTTTTCAGAATGATTTTCGGACTGACAACAATAATATACTGCTGACAAACAAGAAAGCCTCCTGCAATTCCGACAATTGCAGGAGGCTTTCTTGTTGCGAGATTATGTGGTGTATTTGCGTTTTTTCATAACAACGGTGAGTACCATTACGGCAAACGCACAAACGGCAATGACCGAAAGGAGAACGGCGTTTTCCGAGGAGCCCGTCTGAGCGTTGACAATTTCAATTTCATCGGAAGTGTTGTTTTCCGACGGGACTTCGACGGTGTCCTTATCGGAGTCGGCAGTGTCGCCGTCATCGGAAACGGGGCTGAGAGATACCGTGTTCATGGGGATGAATGTCTGATTTACGGTATCGTTCTGCATGAACTGAGGATATGCTTCGTTCTTGTGAACGTTGTCAACCTCGTTTGTGTAGAAGAAAAGATTGTAGAATTCACCGTGACCGTCGTGAGTGGTGGAGTGAAGCATATCACGGATGAACCAGGTGTTTTCGGGAAGAACGCAGGTGGAAGCATCGACGACACCGTCTTCGCAAAGGTGGCTGTGACCGCAGGAGGTTTTCTTCTGGGTGTAGCCTTCGGGGAGAGTTGAGCCGAGATCGGCAACCGTTCCGCCGACGGAAGCGTAGGTGGCATCGACGGTGGCATCGCTGTTTGCTGAGTCGGAAACAACGAGAGGAGTACGCTGTTCGTTGTAGCCGGCAACGATCATTATTTTTACACCGTCAGCTTTTGCTTTTCTGAGGATTTCACCTGCACGGCACTGAACGTTGTAGTGGTATTCGTCGAGTCGGGAAATAAGCTTTCGGCTGACATTTTCGTCGAAAACCATGCTTTTTGCGAGCTCATAATTGTTGTGGGGGACAAAACTCCAGATACCGGGCATCGAACCGAAAACGGGGTACATGAATTCATCGAAAACACGGTTTGTGAGCTCCGAGAGAAGGTTGTCGGCGATATCGGTGAGAGCGTGGAAAACTCCGCACTTATAAAGGAGATTCAGTACGCCGTTCAGAAGTCCCGTCTGCCACTGTTCGTCGAGGGGAAGCTGTGAAGCATAACGGAGAAGTGCGTCGGGATCGATTTTGAGCTGTTTTGTGAAAAGATCACCTGCAACTGCCGTGCCCTGAATGGGACAGCACTGGAAAATGCAGGCATCAATGCCGTCGGTGCCGTACTTGTAGAAATAGGCCATAGTCATGACGCCGCCCATGGAAGATGCTCTGAGAAGGACGCTGTCGTGGCCTGTTATTTTCTTTACGGTTTCAATGTATGTATGAAGCTTGTCGGCAACAGTCAGAGGATCTTCGCGAAGATCGTATCCGAAATAGTAGCTTTGATCGACACCGTGAGAAGGATCGGTCGGAAGTGTTTCCTTCGTGGTGACACGGTTGGTGGAATCACCGTTTTCATCCATTCTGAGCATGCCGAAAATACTGTCAACACCTGCTATGAGGCTGTCGCCGAAGGAATCGTAATCCTTGTCGACGGTGAGTTTTGCTATGGGAAGCAGTAAGTCACCGACGAGCTTTAAATAGCTTTCGGTTTCGGGACGGAAGAGAATTTTTTCGTTTTCCGTGTCTGCATCGAGATAGAGTGTTGCACTTCCGAGAGCCGCGACATAGATTACGGGGGCGTAACCGCAGTCACAGCTGTTTTTTGCACAGACGGGAATGACGGAAGAACAAAGGAGAACGATGCAAAGGAGTAAACATACGATTTTTTTCATTGTAAAACACCTCTTTATTTATGAAAGCCGAATCCGATGTTGCAGATTCGGCAAATGTTTTATTGAACGGGCTCATAGAAAATATTGAGAACGGTTTCGAAGACGGCTTTTTCATCGACAATATATTCAGGATACGGATCGGCATCGACAAGTGTGCCCTGAAGAGAAACTATATCATCGAACGAAATTCCTTTTGACAAAAGAGTTGTTGCAAGATACGTCACCTTGGAAAGGCTGACGTTTGTAAAGGAATACTCGGAAGCCGTGTTGTAAAGATTGGAAATAATACTGAACTCCCTCAATGCGGTTGCAGCCACCTTGCTGACAAATGAACGAAGGTACTGAATCTGACGTTCACGACGTATAGCGTCGGAGTTGAGGTCAGACGTGTTACGTTCACGGACGTAAGTTACGGCATCGTCACCGTAGAGCGTGATTCGCTGCCCCTTCTTGAATTTGTCAAACGTTTCGAGAGATTCTACCGTAACACCGCCCACGGCATCGTTGAGATAAGGAATTCCCTGAAGCTCGAGAACACCGTAAAGATTTACGGGGATGCCGTACAGTATACGCTCAACCGATGTGATAACGTTTTCGCAGCTGGTGGTTTTGCCGTCACCGTAAGCGTAAGAAAGACAGATCTGCATTCTGTCTACACCGACATACGATCCCGATACGGAATAGAGATCAACATCGACCATGGTGTCACGGGGAATCATGACGGCGCTGATTTTTCCGTTGTCAAGATTAAAGGCGGCAACGATGATGGTATCTGCCTGTCCGCCCGTACCCACAACATCGTTGATAAGTCCGAAGCCTTCACGGTCAACACCGATTCCGGCGACAGTGACGATGTTTTCGTTGAGAGCATATTTAACACCGTTATAAACGAGAGTTTTTCCTTCGTCGTACGAAACGGAATATTTATTGTCTTCGACACCCTTATCGACTTCGGCAATCTGGCTTCGTCCGAGCAGGTTGAGAATACCGAAAGTGCTGCCTGCCGCAACAAGCAATGCCAGCGGAATACTTACGATGATAATAAGCGCCCTGACACCGGGGCGAAGATGTGAGTGGCGGTGCCTTTTTCTTCTTTTTTGATTTTGAATATTATCTGTGCGGGAATCCTCGATGACCTGATATTTGCCGGCAAGGTTTTCGATCTTCTGAATATCTTCTCTCGAAATCCTGCTTGAGGAGCTGTGACGGTGCGAAGAGTGATGGTGGTGAGTGTCCGAGGAATGGTGATGGTGTTTACCCGAGGAACTGTGATGATGCGAATGTGATCGGTGGCTGCCTGAAGAGCTGTGATGGTGCGAATGGTGCTTCGAAGAGCTTGATCTGTGCGAAGAATGCTCATGTTCACCGTTATACTCATTTTGTTTGTTCATCGTTTATCAGAACTCCATTTACTAAATATCTTCCGCTGTATCCTCCCGTGAGGCAAGTGCTGAGTACGACGAGTTTGTCGTCTGTCGAGAGGGTAACGTCCTCTCTGACGTTGCGCAGCATGGAAAGGGGATTCAGTACGTAATCAAAATATTCTTTTCTGACTTCTTCGTCGGAGAAGTCGAACGAATTCAGAATGTGACGGTCATCGTACTTATAGGCGGAAACGATGAGATAAGTCAGCTTTCTGTCGGGGGTGTAGATATAAAAATATTCATTGTCGTTGAAAAATTTTTCATCTTCAAAGTAATGAAGGTTGGTAAACATACCGCCCGAATAATAGTTGTGACCGTAAATGACGGTGACGGGGTCGGAAAAATCGAGTCGGTTGGCCGACTGGGTAAACAGTGAACCGAGACGCGACTTTTTGCCCTCGAGATCTCTGTTGAGGTAATACAGATCGTCTGCATGACTTTGAAGAACGGGAAGCTCGATTTCGGTGTTGGGGACCGATATCCATGCGTAAATATCCGTGTTCTTCTGACGGAGAGAATCAAAATCTATGGGGTTGTCAACGCGTTCGTCGGCTGTTTCGACAAAGCTTTCGGAGAGGTCTTCGTAATTTTTACGTGCAAGATAATCTTTGTAGGCACGGATTCCGAAGAAAATTCCGAAAAATAAAGCGATCAGCAACAGAATGATCAGCGGGATGAGAAATTTTTTGTTTTTTGTTTTTTTATTTTCAGCATTCATAATATCGGTCCTTTATAACATAAAAAGAGCCTGCTTCGGCATATGAAAATGCGGTCGCAGGCTTCTCTTGCAGAAAAATGTATGCAAGGGAAAGGACAACGAAGTATTATTCCTCTTCGGATTCCTTCTTCTTGCCGGAAAGTACAGCGGCTGTTGCACAGATAACAACAACACCTGCAAAAGCAAAAATGCCGGAGGTGCCGTCACCTGTTTCGGGAGAGTGGGGAGAAGTATCGGAAACAGTTGCGGTTGCAGTAGAACCGCCGGGAGTTGTCGAAGGAATTGCGGAGGGAGTTGCGGTGGGTGCAGTGATACCCGGTGAAGTGGGGGAAGTGAGTCCGGGCACGGTAGTTCCCGCAGGAGATGTCGGACCGGGCTTGGTGGGAGAAGTTGAACCGGGATCGGTTATTGTGGGAGCGGTGGGGCTGACCTTTGCATTAACGTCAACGGAAAGCTCTGCCTTCATAAAGAAAGCACCGCACAAAAGAATTGCAATTGCCAAAGCAAAAGATAAAAATTTCTTCATTTGAAACACCTCTTAAAAATTGATGACAGTATCACCTATAAACATGATTATGATAACAGAATAAGCGGATAATGTCAATAGAAATAAATAATATTTTTGCACAAGACAGTATTAAATACGACTATTGAAAAAAACACATATATATGGTAATATATTACTTATGAATGTTTATGATTTTGACAACACGATTTACGCAGGTGAAAGCTGCTTCCATCTTTTTCTTTATTTTCTGAAGAAAAAGCCGTCACTCGTACTTTTATTGCCGAAGGTGGCAGTTGCCTTTGCAAAATACAAAAAAGGAAAGGTTACGGTCGAAGACTTTTTGAAGCAGTATGCACCGAAGGTCGGAGAGATGTTCCGAAGCATTCCCGACATTGAAAAAGAAATGGTGCATTTCTGGGATGCCCACATGAAGAATATCAAGCCTTTTTACAGCGAAAAACGAAAGGCCGACGATTTGATAATCACGGCGTCGCCTGATTTTTCGGTGAAGGAAGTCTGCAAAAGACTCGGAATAAAAAACTTTCTTGCGACAAGGGTTGATCCGGAAAGCGGAGAAATACTTCACTTCAATCTCAGAGAGATGAAGATAAAGGCTTTTTTCGAGGAGTATCCGGGTTGCGAGATCGAGGAATTTTATACGGATTCTCCCGAAAACGATAAACCGCTTATAGATATTTCGAAACGCGCGTTTGTAGTCAGAAAAAATAAAATTACAAGAATAAAGTGAGGTTTTTAAGATGGCTTCGAAAGTTCTTTTTGCTCCTATGGCATTTGCAAAATATGACGAAAATGAAACACTTCCCGCAAAATTTTTAAGACTTCTCGAAAAGAGCGGTCTTTCGGACAAGGTGAAGGGCAAGAAAATAGCAATCAAGATGCACGTCGGTGACGGCAGCGGATATTCAACGATACCGCCGATTTTTGTCAGAACGCTTGTTTCGTTTGTCAAGGATAACGGAGGACAGTGCTTTATCACCGACCATGCGCTTATTGACAGAAAGCCCGAGAACAGAGGATACACGGAATCCGTACTCGGTTGTCCCGTGCTTGAAGCGTGCGGATATTTCGATAAGTATTTTTACGAGAAGCAGGTTGATTTCAAGTCGTTCCGTCATGTCGATGTTGCGGGACTTATCAATGATGCCGACATGATGATAGATTTTTCTCATGTAAAAGGTCACGGCTCATGCGGATACGGCGGTGCTTGTAAGAATATTGCAATGGGATGCGTTACCACGCGTACACGTCATGAGATACACGGACTTGAAGGCGGACTTCAGTGGGATGCGGAAAAGTGTATTCATTGCGAAGCCTGCATTCCTTCATGCAATCATTATGCAAACCGTTTCGACAAGGACGGCAACTACAAGGTGAATTATCATCACTGCACACTCTGTCAGCACTGTCTTAAAGTCTGTCCGACGGGCGCAATTACGCTTGATGCACATGACTATGCGGATTTCCAGATGGGCATGGCAATCTGCACGAAGACGGTTCTTGATACGTTCGAGCCGGGCAATGTGTATTATATCAACGTTCTCACACAGATCACGGCACTTTGCGACTGTTGGGGAATGACAACGCCGGCACTTGTTCCGGATATCGGAATTATGGCGAGTGATGATATCGTGGCGATAGAACAGGCGTCCCTTGATGCGATAAAAATTGAAAATCTCATAAAAGAAGGAGTTCCCGAGGGTATGGAGCTTTCGGGAGAAGGGCACCTCTTTAAGCAGCTTCACGGAAAGGATCCGTTTATGCAGCTTGATGCGCTCAGCAGTGTAGGACTCGGAACGAGAGAATACGAGATTGAAACGGTAAAATAGGAGGAACAGCTATGAAAACCGTAAACAGAATAGCGGCACTGATTCTTGCTTTTTCCATGATTTTGCCTACGGTGTTTACATCGTTTGCAAAGGAGGATAACTCGGACATAGTTTACTCGAAAAGTGTAAGCGAAAATTCCGACGGTACATATTGCGTTGAAACGACGGCGTATCAGACGGGAGAGCTGATGCCTCTTGATATCGTAATGGTACTCGACGTTTCGGGAAGCATGGAATATAACGTAGCCGTCAAGACGGAGGATATTGATCCGAGTGAGGATTACTATATCGAATTTGTCTGGAAATCCACGGTTAACGGAAGCGAAGTTATTCAGGGGAAAAAGTACAAGGTTACGAATGCTGCACAAGACGGAGAAGAAGCGGTATGGACTGCCGATATTGAAGGCGATACCGTTATTGCGACACCCATCGAGCCCGGAACGGTGGCAAGCGAAAAGGGTGAATATGTTTTCTACACGGGCGCCATTGACGATCTGAAAACGGCGGCAACGGGATTCGTTCAGAATATTGCAAAAAGTGCAGAAGAAAACGGACTTGATCACAGAGTCGCGGTTGTTGAATTTTCTTCCTCACAGAAAAAGAGCGACAGCTCAATTAATACTCATGCGCACAGCTTTTATGCAAACATTCTTTCCGGAAACAAAACGGCGGAAAGCGCACTTGTTTCGGTGAAGGATAGCCGACGGGAGCTTGAAGAGGTATTCGGCGGATTAAAGGCGGAGGGACCGACGTATTCGGACGATGCACTCATGCAGGCGAAACGCATTTTTGAAAACAGCGAAGCCGAGGGCAGACGAAGAGCCGTCGTTCTGTTTACCGACGGAGGCCCCGGTTCATACGGTTGGAGTTCAAAGACGGTGGACCTTGACGAGTCATCAATTCCGACGGCGAATGCGGCAATTTCATGTGCAAACGAGATAAAATCGAGGTTTGATGCGCAGATTTATACGATCGGATTTTTCGATGCAAACGAAAATGATGAAGAGGTAGACCGCAAGAACAAGAAATATCTTGCATATGTGTCCTCCAACCATCTGTCGGCATCGGGAATGGACGATTCGACGGAGCCGATTCTCGGCGGATACTGCTACATCAACACGAGTGACGATGATATCGGAGAAGTGTTCGACAGAGTTTCGACGGTACTCGGCGAAGGTCTTGCGGATCTTGAAATAAGAGATGTCGTTTCGCGCTATTTTTATCTTACGGAAGAGCAGAAGAAAGATATTGTAAGGAATTATCCGAATGCCGTGATAACTTTATTGCGTGACGGAACAACGAGAATAAGCATTCCGGGAACGGAGCTTCCGCAGGTAATGGTGGGCGATGACGGCAAGCCCGTCGATCCTCTTGACGAGGGCATCTTCAGAATGACTTATTCCGTGACACGAAGGGATGACTTTGTCGGAGGCGCGGATGTTCCGATAGGATCGGGTGACAGCGGTGTTTACACGGAAAACGGAAAGAAGCTTTCGGGTTGTACCGAGCCGAAAACAGCGGTTGAGGTTTCGGAAAGTGCGGCAAAAGAGCTTCTTGAAGTAATTCCCTTGTCGGTTACGGAAGGCGATACCGTCAATGCAGAGGATCTTTACGAAAACAGGGCAGACAGTTGGATGGCGAATTTCTCAACGGTTACATACAGCGTAACGGATAAAGACGGAAATGATTTCAGCTCAAAGACGGTTTCCGTTTCCGATGACGGAGAGGAATTCACGGTAAGGGCAACGGTAAAGACGGGAAACAGTACCTTGACTTTTGAGGAAAAAGTGACCGTCAGAGTAGCTGCCGATGAAATAGTCGGTTATGAGATAACAAAAGAAATCGTAAAGAAATCATACTTCGTGGGGGATACTCTCGATACCGACGGCTTCGAGGTGAGTGCCGTATATAAAAGCGGAAAGAAAGTTCCCGTATCGGAAACGGTAACGTTTTCTCCCACAGAGCTGAAAAATGAGGGAACGCAGAAAATAACTGCTTCCTTCGGGGAAAACAAGGTTTATTTTGATGTTGAAGTAAAAAGAATACAGACGGTTTCCGTCGTGATGAAATCGGCACCGAAAAAGCTTCGCTATTATGTCGGTGATGAGTTCGATCCCGAGGGAATCGTTCTTACGGTTACGAAAAACAACGGAAAAACCGAAACCGTGACAGAAGGCTTTGAGTGTTCGCACGGAAGCTTTACCGCTTCGGGAACACAGAAAGTCACGGTAACGTATGACGGATTTACCCTGACACAGAATGTTGTTGTAGAGGACGTCAAGGCGGTCGGCATTGAAGTGGTATCATTGCCGAACAGCACATCGTTTACGTATAAGGAAAATCCCGATTTCACGGGACTCTCCGTCAAGGTCACGTACAACAACGGAGAAACAAGAGTTGTTACGTCGCAGAAGGAAATGTCAATTACCCGTGTAACAAAGAGCGATGTGCGCAGAGGCGATATCACGTTCTCTGTAAGCGTTGAAGAAAAGACGGCAACATTTACGATGAAGTCGCAGCTTATCTGGTGGCAGTGGATAATTCTTATTCTGTTGCTCGGATTCATCTGGTATTAAAAGAAAGGATGCACAAAAGATGTACACTATTCTTATTTGTGATGACGATGAGGATATAGTTTCAGCGTTAAAGATTTTTCTGAATGCAGACGGATACAACACCGTTGAGGCATTCAACGGAAAACAGGCAATCGAAGCGGTTAAGGCGAACGAGATCCATCTTATTCTCATGGATGTCATGATGCCCGGAATGTCGGGGGTTGAAGCCATGATCAAGATCCGTTCGATGGGCTACAACGTGCCGATAATTCTTCTTACCGCAAAGAGCGAGGATTCCGATAAAATTCTCGGACTTAACTGTGGTGCGGATGATTACATTACGAAGCCCTATAACACGGTAGAGGTTATGGCGAGAGTCCGTTCGCAGATACGAAGATATACTCAACTCGGCGGAGGAACGGCATCGGCGGCGGAGCCCGATTCGTGTATAACCAACGGAAGCATTGTTCTCGATAACAGAACAAAGACCGTGAAGGTGGACGGCGAAGAGATCAAGCTCACTCCGACGGAATTCGATATACTCCGTTTGTTTATGGAGCATCCCGAGGAAGTTTTTTCTCTTGCTCAGATTTACAAGCGAGTCTGGAACGATGAGGCACTCGGTGCGGAAAGCACGGTTGCCGTTCACATACGGCATCTTCGCGAGAAGATAGAGATTGATCCTGCCGATCCCAAGTATATAAAGGTTGTGTGGGGACAGGGATATAAGATGAAGAAAGGATGACGTTTCCGTGAAAAAGATGACAGGCAGGAAGTCGGCGGCTTTTGCGTATGCCGTTCTTGCTGTCGTCATCTTTTTTGTTGCGACAATTTTCTGGCAGACGTGTTCCGTCAACAGAATTTTCAAAGAAAAGGTCGGTACGGGAAATGTGCGGGAAATTGTCACGGATTTTATCGTTGACAGCAAGATAGAAGATCTTTCGGGAAAAGCATTTAAAGTATATCTTAACAGTGGAAAGATGCTCGATGTTAAAAGACCTGTCGAATACAGTATGGAGCAAAGTAATTTTTTCTTTGTCGCAAAAGATTCCGACGGAAGAGTTTTTTTGCAAAACTATTATACCGACCGTTATTCCTACAACAAGACGAAGACCGTCACGGTTGAATACTTTTCCGGGGACGGTGCACAGTATGCGACCGATACCGTCACGGTTGATTGTTATATCAGGACCGACTTGGAAGCCAAAGATGCTTTTTACAGAGCAGAAAAGATGCTGTCGGTCGTCGATAATATTGAGCTGATTTATATATTTTCAACAGTGTTCGCGGTATGCTGTCTTTTGTGTATTTTAAAATCTGCAAAAATCTTTTACGGGATAGGAAAAGGGAAAAGCAAAAAAGACGTACTTTCCGCAGTCCCCGTCGATCTTCTGTTTGCATCACTGTTGCCGTTTGCGGTGCTTTGCTCAGAGAAGCTGTCCGGATACGTCGATTCAAGATTTGAAGCCGCCAAAGAAATTGTACTTTACGGCGTGGGCGAAAACCGATTTTTTACGGTGGCGATATATCAGACACTGCTTTTCGTCGCAATTATCATCGTCATTCTGATGACGGTATACTCAGTGGCTTTCGGCGGAAAAGAATACGTGATTTCATTTATACGATACAAAAAATATCCGTTCACACACGCGAGTGTGATTTGTTTTGTCGCCATACAGATTTTAAAGTCTGCAATGATCGGCCTGTATTTCCTGACATACACAAATTATGTTCTGATGCTTCTGCTGTTTGAAAAGATGATTGCTTTGCCGATACTTTTCAAATGTCTGAAAGAGATGCAGACAATAATGCAGAAAACGGAAAAATATGTTGACGGAGATCTTTCGTCGCGGATAGATGCAAAAGGGTATTTCAAAACATTCAAAACACATGCCGAAGATATAAGGACCGTTACGGACAGAATAAGTATATCTGCAGACGAGTACATTCAGAGCAGTAAGTTCAAGGCGGAGCTGATAACAAATCTTTCGCACGATATCAAAACTCCGCTGACGTCAATTTTGAATTACGCACAGCTTCTGAATAAAGAGAATCTCAGCAAAGAGGAAAAGGAGCAGTTTCTGTCCGTTCTCGGCAGACATTCCGTAAGACTTCAAAAGCTCATAGAAGACCTTTCCGAGGTGTCGGATGCGACATCGGGAAAAATCAGTGTGAATATGGTCGAAAACGATCTTCTTCAATTGCTTCCGCAGATAGTCATAGGATTCGAAGAGAAGCTTCAAAAGAGAAATATTTCGGTAAAGCTTATGCTCGGTGAAGAACCCGTTGTTGTTATGGCGGATACAAGGCTTCTCTGGAGAGTCGTCGATAACCTGATGAACAACATCTGCAAATATGCAAAAGAAGGCACGGAAGCGGAGATTTCACTGATACGGAACGAAACGGATACGGTATTGACGGTATCGAATATATCGGCGTATGAAATCGAAGTTTCGGGAGAAGAGCTCACGGAGCGATTCACAAGAGCCGACAGCTCACGGCATACGGACGGAAGCGGACTCGGACTGTCTATTGCAAAATCGCTTATGGAGCTTATGGACGGCACGGTGAAAATTATTACGGACAAAGAGCATTTCTCTGCACAGATATATTTTTCAAGGCGGTGAAACAATGAGTGTACGAAAGCGTATCAGAAATAAAATATGTGCAAAGAGTACGTTGAGTACACTTCTGAGCATTCTCTTTACGGTGAATACTGTTCTGACGGTTGCAAGTATGCAGTTTCTGTTGCACATCAACAGTGACGGCTTTTACGAGGATTCCGGCAGAGCACTTAAAAACAGTATTACAGAGGAAATGATGGAAAAAAGCGGTCATGATGCGCTCATGTATTTTCACCATCATCTTCTCAATCTGAACTCCGTGAAAACGGAAAGTGCATATCTTTCGGCGTACAAGGATATGTTCAGCGAGGAAAAGAGTAATTTCTTTTTCAGCTTTACGGATACGGGAAAAATCGAAACTCTGGTGGTTTTCAGTAATTATACGGCGGAGAGCGGTAAGGATTACTATCCCGACTCAAAGGATTTCTTCAACAGCGTCGAAAATATTACGCTTATACGAAGCACGGATACGCTTAATTTTGAAGGCCATATCAGAAAAGATATGACGGCGGACGATGCGTATTCGAGGCTTGATAAGCTGTTCGGTTTTATCAACGGCATCAAATATATCTGGGCGGTCATGACGGTCATTCTGGTAATGGCAGAGCTGGTCATGGGATATTTCCTGTGCTCCTGTGCCGGCTACAAAAACGGTTTCGGTAAGCTTACGGAAGGCGAAATAGACAGAATTCCAAGCTACATTCTGACGATTTTCTTCGTTCCCGCATTTGTATTCGGAAGCTATTTTCTTAACAAGAAGTTTTCACAGCTTTGCAACTGGATGGATTATGCACAAAATCCCGATATCAGCGCAGATCTGTACACCGTTGTGCTGATGTGGATATTGCTGGCACTTTGCCTCAAAACGCTTCTCACTACAATTTCGGTCAGAATAAAAAGTCCGTCGTGGTGGAAGAGCTCATGGGTATACAAGCTTGTCGGTCTGAGAAAAAACATTCAAGCTGTAACGGGATTCGTAATAGCGGCACTTATTTGCGAAACGGGCGTGTTTATGCTGTCGGGAATTTTCGGCGGCGGCAAGTATAAATGGATTGCCGTTATCACGGAAGCGGTCCTGACGGTAATGGTGTGCTATATAATCATGTTTGTCGAAAGAAATGTTTCCGTGTGGACAAAGGAAACGCACAGAATCGCGATAAACGGTAAAGGGCGTATTCCTTTGCAGGATTTGTCGGGCAGCCATCTTGACCATGCGGAAAACATCAACTTTCTGAGCAGAAGTGCATCGGCAGAAACAGAGAAACGTTTCATCAACGAGAGTTTCAGCACGAAGCTCATCAACGGCATTTCAAACAGCATAAAAAGTCCGTTGTCGCAGGTGCTGGAGCTTGTTGACGAGTTGAATAAGGATGACATTGATGACTTGGCACAGAATGAATGTATCGGTGAAATAAACCGTCTTTCCGTTAAGCTGAAAAAGACGATTGAGGATATTATTCTGATATCGAAAGCAACGGCGGGAAATCTCGAGATAAATCCCGACTACACGGATCTCGGAGTTTTCCTGTCGCAGGTTATCGGCGAATATTACGGGTTATTTGCCGAAAAGAATATCGGCATCGCAGAAAAACGTGATAACAATCCCGTGATCGTAAATGCGGACGGGCAGTATCTGTGGTATGCTTTCAGCGGTGTCTTTTCGGTGATTTACGGTAATGCACTTTGCGGTTCAAGATTACACATCGGACTTAAACGGGTAGGGGATCGGGCCGTTGTCGTGTTCAGGGCGAATGCTGATCCCGAAAACGGAGAAGGTGCGTTTTTGAGTGAGGGAGATCTCAGCCTGCCGACGGCGAAGGTCTTCGCGGAGCTTCAGGGCGGAGATGTGCATTTTTCCTGCAAGAACGATATAATGACGGTTGTTCTCAGGTTTCCGCTGGCAAGGATAGGCGAAACAAAAAAGGTTGTATCGGTATAATAAGAAAGGAATACGGTAAATCCGTTTGAGAATATGAAGAGAAAGAGCTTGTTTATCAGAATATTGTCGTTGAGTCTGACACTGATATTGACAGTGTTGACGTTTTCGTCGTGCTCGGAAGACGAAAGTGTCGGACGTTCGTTTATGTATCCCGTTGAAAAAGAGCCGAAAAGCCTTGATCCGCAGATATGCGGTGATGCCTGGACCGCTTTCGTTGTCAGCAGCATTTACGAGGGACTTGTAAAGCTTGGCGAGAACGGCGAAATACTTCCCGGTGTAGCGGAAACGATGAGCGTATCCGATGACGGACTCACGTATACCTTCAAGCTTCGCGAAGATGCAAAATGGCATATTATAGACAAGTTTGATTATATCTATGGCGAAGACTGCCACAAGAATGTAACCGTGCCGATTACGGCGCACGATTTTGTTTTTGCGTTTCGCAGAATTTTTTCGCAAAACACAAATTCTCCGGGTGCAGACAGCCTCTATGTAATAAAGAATGCAAGAGAGGTTCACAGAGGCACCCTTATCCCCGAACGACTCGGTGTTACGGCAAAAGATGACAAGACGCTTACGATAACGCTTGAAGCGGCAAGCATTGATTTTCTGACGTTACTTACACAGCCGATCTGTATGCCGTGCAACGAGGAGTTTTTCGAAAAAACGGGAGGAAAGTACGGACTCGGCAGAAAGTATACGATGTGTAACGGACCTTTCTATCTTTCGGTATGGAATGTCGGAAAGAGCTTGTATCTGAAAAACAATGTCGACTATGCGGGCACGGGCGAGGTGGTACCGGCTTCGCTCAGTCTGTATTTCGAGAGTGATAAAAGCGTCTATGCTCACCGTGTGAACGAGGGGATATATGATGTTGCTCCCATCGAGGAAAGATATCTTTCGTCGCTTGATGAAAGATCGGCTGTCAAAGAGCTTTCCAATGTTACGTGGGGTTTTGCGTTCAACTGTGCAGGGGAACAGCTTAACGACGTGAATATCAGAATAGCGCTGTGTAAGGCGTTCGGTTACGATACACTTGAAACACCTGAGATCAACCGTGCAAGGGGCATTATACCGCCAAGCTGTAAAATCGGAGGAAAGAGCTACAGAGCGGAAGCGGGAGAAGCCGATTTTCTCGGAAGAGGTGAAGTGTCGGCAAGGCAGTACCTTAAAAAGGGACTGGAAAATTTAGGCTTATCGGCTGCAAGCGTAACGATAATCTGCCTTAAAGAACATGAGATTTCCGTAAGGAAGGTTATTCAGCAGCTTCAGAAGGTTTTCGGTGTTGAAATCAACGCATCTTTATCGGTGCTGTCA
Organism: Acutalibacteraceae bacterium; assembly: GCA_045537495.1. Lineage (GTDB taxonomy): Bacteria > Bacillota > Clostridia > Oscillospirales > Acutalibacteraceae > UBA1425. The sequence continues at coordinate 7,633 of JAZSPN010000102.1, read as the reverse complement.
TATGATGAGCTTATGTCTGCACTGTCAAAAAAGACTTTCGACATAGCTTTTGTGCCGTTCACGGCGACAACGACGTCGGCATCGCTGAATCTTCATAATTTCTATACCGAATCGAAAGAGAATATTTTCGGGTACAGCTCCGCGGTATACGAGATGCTTGCGGAAAAGATAAACACGGCTCCCACATCGGAAAAAGCTTTGGAATATTGCAGAAAAGCAGAGTCGTATCTTATGGGTGAAGGCGTATTTTATCCGATGTATGAGGGCAAGAGCTACTTTGCCTTTAACGGAAATTCGGAAGGTATCACCGTAACACCTTCGGGAGAATTTGTTTGCTTTACATCGGCAAGAAAGTTGAGCTGACATGAAAAAGAAGATAGTGATTTTTTTATCGTGGTTGCTTGTGCTGCTGTGCATGATAACGATTTTCATGCTGTCATCTCAGAGCGGAGAGAGCTCGGCAGAACTCAGCGGAGCGGCCGTGGGCTTTGTCGGAAGACTTATAAATTACCTTTTCGGAGAAGCGGGACATACCGCTTTCAGAAAAGCGGCGCATTTTCTTGAGTATGCGGGACTGTCCTTTCTTATGTATAATGCTTTTTACATGACGAGGACGAAAAAAAGACTTTCACCGTATCTGCCGTATGCCGTTACGGTTTTATATGCCGTTACGGACGAGATACATCAGCATTTTGTGGCGGGAAGAGCGTGTAAGCTTTTTGATGTAGGAGTAGATGCGGTCGGTGCAGTGGTTGGTACGGCGGTATTTTTTATTCTCGTATCGTTTTTCGTAAAAAAACGTAAATAAAAGTATTGATTTTACAAAAGTGTTGTGCTATACTGGCTTAAACCAAATAAATCCCGTTAATACTTTCAGAAAGAATTGACTGAAAGCGGAGGGGACTCTGGAGAATCTCTTGAATGAGTGCCGAAGGTGCAAGGCGGTGAATCCGCTGAATCTCTCAGGCAAAAGGACAGAGCGTTGGGAAGTTTCATGTGCTTCCCGCAGTTTCCGGAGTTGCCGTATTTGGCAACTTTTTTTATTTTGGAGGAAAATATGGACAGATTTTTCGAACAGCTCGCCGCGATAAACGGTGAGATCAACAGCGCCATCTGGGGAGTTGCGGGACTTTCGCTGCTTCTCGGAACGGGAGTTCTGATGACGGTACTGACAAAGTTCTTTCAGGTATCTCATCTCGGACACTGGTGGAAAGAAACGATCGGAGGTCTTTTCAAAAAGAACAGCGCTTCCGTAAAGAAAACGGACAAGAAAAGTATTTCTCAGTTCCAGGCACTTTGTACCGCACTCGCGGCGACGGTCGGTACCGGTAATATTGCGGGTGTTGCGGCAGCCATTGCTGTCGGCGGTCCCGGTGCGGTTTTTTGGATGTGGGTTGCGGCGTTTCTCGGAATGATGACAAACTTTTCCGAAAATGCGCTCGGCATCTATTTCCGCCGACGTAACAAGGACGGCGAATGGTCGGGCGGTGCGATGTATTATCTTAAAGACGGCCTTGGCAAAAAGAAAGGCTGTAAGGGTATCGCTTCCGTGCTTGCAATACTGTTTGCGTGTTTTGCGATTCTGGCATCTTTCGGTATCGGAAACATGGGACAGGTCAACAAGATCACACTTAACATCAGCTCCGCATTTTTCAAGAATACAGATCTCGGCACCGTCGGCGGAGTTTCCGTCCTCGGTCTTATCATCGGTGTTGTTCTCATGATTCTTGGCGCTCTTATCATCATAGGAGGCTTGCAGAGAATTGCATCCGTCGCAGAGCGCATCGTACCCTTTATGGCGGTTGCATACATAATCGGTGCACTTATCATCATGTTCATCAACATCGAAAGACTCCCGGCGATGATGGCGGCGATTTTTAAATTTGCATTCACCTCACGCGCAACATACGGCGGTGTTATAGGAACGGTTATTCTCGCCATGACACAGGGCTTCAAACGCGGAGTTTTCTCCAACGAAGCAGGTCTGGGCTCATCCGTAATGGTTCACTCCGCTTCAAACGTCAAAGAGCCGGTAAGACAGGGCATGTGGGGCATTTTCGAGGTTTTCTTTGATACGATGATCGTCTGTACAATGACTGCCGTCGTCGTTCTCTCTTCGGGACTTATAGACCTTTCAACGGGAAATCCCGTCAGCGAAGCAATTGATGATTCTACTCTTGTTTCCCGGGTTTTCGGACAGACATTCGGTATTGCCGGCGAATGGTTTATTGCGATTGCGATGCTTCTCTTTGCATTCACGACGGTACTCGGCTGGTCACAGTACGGATCGAAAGCGGTTGAATATCTCTTGGGCGCAAAGGGTGTCAAGGTTTATAAAGTCATATTTGTACTTATGATAGTTTCGGGCGCCGTAATGACATCTTCACTCGCATGGGATATTTCCGATACCTTCAACGGACTCATGATGATCCCGAACCTTATCGGTGTTATATCGCTGTCACCGCTGGTTGTAAAGCTGACCAAAAACTATGTCGACCGCAAAATCAGGAATAAGCAGGTCGAACCCATGCTTTCCTACGATCCCGAGATACAAGCGGAAATGGCAGGCAAGCTGAACGAAGAATAAACAGCAAAAGAGAACCCTCGGCCGTGCAACGCACGGTCGAGGGTTCAGCGTGTCGAAAAACACGAGTTTTTCGAACACGGTGTGACTTCGAGAAAGAAAGTCAGATGTCCCTTTCTTTTGCCCGAAGCAGTACGAAGGTACGGCGAGAGGCGAAAAAAGGGACAAGTGCGTATAAATATTAATTTTAAAAATTAAAAGAATAAAGCACATAGCGACTCATTGAAAGAAACATGTGTTTCACTTTATATAGAGTTTATGCACGTTATGACGACTTTATCGACAGTCAAAACCCTCGGCCGTGCAACGCACAGCCGAGGGTTAGGTTTGTCTTATTTAAGGTTTGCCTTGAGAGTATCAAGCTCGTTGCGAAGAACCGACGGAAGCTTGTCGGAGAACTTTGCGTAGAATTCTTCGATGCCGTCTGCCTCTTTTGCCCAGAGCTCCTTGTCAACATCAAGGATGGAACGGAGCTGATCGATGCTGATTTCGCCTTCAAGACCTTCGAGGTTGATGTCCTCGGCGTTGGGAAGATAACCGATAGCGGTTTCGTTTGCACCTACTTCACCGTCGCAACGCTTGAGAATCCACTCAAGAACGCGGAGGTTATCGCCGAATCCGGGCCACATGAAGTTGCCTTCGTCATCCTTGCGGAACCAGTTGACGTTGAAAATCTTGGGTGCCTTTTCGGGGTCAAGACCTTCACCGATGTCGATCCAGTGCTGCCAGTAATCCGCCATGTCATATCCGCAGAACGGAAGCATTGCCATGGGATCACGACGTACAACACCGACAGCGCCCGAAGCGGCTGCTGTTGTTTCGGAAGCCATCGAGGAACCTACGAAAACACCGTGATTCCAGTTTCTCGACTGATATACAAGGGGAGCGAGTTTTTCTCTGCGTCCGCCGAATACGATTGCAGAAATCGGAACGCCCTGAGCGTTTTCGAATTCGCTGCTGATGCAGGGGCAGTTTACAGCGGGAGCGGTGAAACGGCTGTTGGGATGAGCACCCTTTTCGGAGCTTTCTTTGCCGTTCCAGGGGTTGCCCTTCCAGTCAACTGCATTTGCGGGAGGATTCTTGTCAAGACCTTCCCACCATACCGTATTGTCATCAAGGTTATGAACAACGTTCGTGAAGATCGTGCCCTTCTTTGTTGAATCGAGAGCGTTGGGGTTGGATTTTGCGTTTGTACCGGGAGCCACGCCGAAGAAACCGTTTTCGGGATTGATGGCATAGAGTCTGCCGTCTTCACCCTTGCGGATCCAGGAAATGTCGTCGCCTACGCACCATACCTTATATCCCTTCTTGAGATAGTTCTCGGGGGGAATAAGCATGGCAAGGTTTGTTTTTCCGCAAGCGGAGGGGAAAGCTGCACAGATGTATTTGACTTCGCCCTCGGGATTCTCGACACCGAGGATGAGCATGTGTTCAGCCTGCCAGCCTTCGTTTTTGCCCTGGTAGGAAGCGATACGAAGAGCGAAGCACTTCTTGCCGAGAAGAACGTTTCCGCCGTAACCCGAGTTAACGGAAATGATGGTGTTGTCCTGAGGGAACTGACAGATGTAACGCTTTTCTTCGTCGATTTCACATCTGCAATGAAGACCTCTTACCCAGTCGTCGCTGTCGCCGAGAACGTCGAGAACGTCCTTGCCGACTCTCGTCATGATAACCATGTTAAGAACAACGTAGATAGAATCGGTAAGCTCGATGCCTGCCTTTGAGAAACGGGAACCTACGGGGCCCATTGAATAGGGAATAACGTACATTGTGCGTCCCTTGTAGGAATCCTTTGCGATGCCGTAGAGCATTTCATAAGCTTCGGAGGGATCCATCCAGTTGTTGGTGGGACCGGCCTCTTCTTTTGTCGCGGTACAGATGAATGTTCTGTGCTCAACTCTTGCAACGTCATTCACAGCGGTGCGATGAAGATAACAATCGGGAAGGATATCCTGATTGAGTTTGATCATTTCGCCTGTTGAACAAGCCTCTGCACGAAGCTGTTCGATCTGCTCTTCTGAACCGTCGATCCAAACTACCTTATCGGGTGAAACAAGGTTGATTTTATCTTCGATCCAGGAGAGGATTGACTTGTTGGTTGTGAGTGCTGCCATAGTTATATTTATCTCCCTTCAAATGTTCTCCATGATAATTATATACAAAACAGATGTAAAAAGCAAGAAAAAGAGAATAATTTAACACCTTGTTTTTATTTTTCAACGTTTTAACTTATTTTCGATTGAAAAAAAGGTAATATTTTGTCATTTTTGCGAAGACGAATCATGAAAAATTCTTTGCCGACAGGCACTTTGATTACGGCGATACATACACAACTTGTAGTGGAATTTTTAATTGACAATATGAATATATTGTGATAAAATTATCGAAATAAAGGTGCTGTGTTCCGAGGAGGTTGTTTAAATGTCTGCAGTTACGATGATTTTAAAGGCCGTCGCCGAAATCGGAGTAATTCTCGTCATTTTGTGGGGATTTATCAACGAAAATAAACTGGTACGGTTTGAAAAAAAGATTTTCAGAATTATTAAGGATTTGCGAAAAAAACGCCGTGCCGCACGTATCGAAGAACGCAAGAAAGCACTTTTAAACGAGCAATATGCAGCCGAATATGAAACGGAACGCAGAAGCTCAAAAAGAAAAAATAAACGGTAAAGTAGCGTAAGGAGTTTTAAGTATGACAAAATTCAAGCTTTTGGGTAATGCCCGCTTCCTTGAAGCCTCCGAAAAATGTGTTGCGCCGAGTTTCAGAGGAACATTTAATTCATCGGGTGCAAAGAGTGCATCCATTACAATTTGCGGACTCGGATTTTTTGAGCTGTACATAAACGGACAGAGAGTATCAGACGAGGTGCTGGTACCCGTAGACAGTCACTATCATCACTATGAAGACTGTGAATGCTTCAAGCTTTACGGCGAAGAACTCGGATTCAGAATTTACTGTGTAAAATACGATATAACAAAATATCTTGCGGAAGGTAAGAATGTGGTTGCCGTAAACGTCGGTCCCGGCTGGTATTTCCGTTACGGTGAGTGTAAGCTTGCTTATCTCATCAACGTTGACGGCAAAGAAATCCTTTCCGATGAATCAATAAAATGGAGAAGCGGTCCCGTAACGGAATACAATCTTACAAAGGGCGAAACTCAGGATTTCACACAGTGCAATTATAACGATGGCTGGATGTTGCCGGATTACGATGATGACGGCTGGAAGTATGCTGTTTCGGTTGAAGCTCCCGAAAGCGAATATTGCCTTCAGGACTGTCCCGCCGACAAGGTTATCAGAACGATGAAGCCCGTTCTCATTGCGGAAAAAGACGGTGTCTGTGCATACGATCTCGGCGAAAATATAACCGGATGGCCCGTTATCCGTTGCCCCATGCGTGCAAAGAAAATCACAGTAAAGCTCAGTGAAATGTTCGACGAAGAAAATGTCGATGTGCTTGAACCGTGGTGGCACGGTCAGCAGTGCGACTTTATTTGCGACGGTACCGACAGAGAATACCGTCCCATGTTCACATGGCTTGCAGGAAGATATATTATCCTCGATAAAGAGGCCGAGCTTGTTGCGTTTGAAGAAGTTCATGCCGATGTGACCGCTACCGCAACCTTCAAGTCGGATAACGAAATCCTCAACTGGTTATACGATACATATACACGTACACAGCTTTGCAATATGCACGCAGGAATTCCGTCCGACTGTCCCCAGATCGAAAGAAGAGGATATACCGGTGACGGTGAGCTGATGTGTGAAGCGGTCATGATGATATTCGAATGTAAGGAATTCTATCGCAAGTGGATGAGAGATATTTCCGACTGCCAGGACAGAATATCCGGACACATTCAGTATACGGCACCCTATGTTCGCAGCGGCGGAGGTCCCGGCGGATGGGGCTGTGCAATTGTCGAGGTCCCCTATGTTTACTACCGTATGTACGGCGATATTACTCCTGCCAAAGAATACTTCCCCCAGATGCTCAAATATCTCGGCTATCTTGAAGCGCACAGCGAAAACGATCTTGTTATAAGCGATCAGGCGGACGAGTGGTGTCTTGGCGAGTGGAATGTTCCGGGTTCGGATGTCGGAATCAAACCCGCAGTACCCGATCCTTTTGTAAACAATTATTTCTATATCAAGAGCATCAACCGCATGGTTGAGATTGCGGAAAAAGTGGGCTTCGGCGACAAGATCCCCGAGCTTCTCGAAATCCGTCAGCGTAAGATAGACGCTGTCATGAAGAATTACTTTGATGAAAGCACGGGCGATTTTGCAGAGAATCTGAACAGCGCAAATGCCTTTGCCGTCGATATCGGTCTCGGCGATGAGAGAACGATTAAAAATCTTGCCGACCACATCAACGAGCTCAATCACGTCGATGTCGGCATTTTCGGTACGGATATCGTTCCGCGCGTTCTGTTTGAGAACGGTTACGTGAAGGAAGCATACAGATTCCTGAATTACACGGAATGTCCGTCATTCGCATTCATGAAGGACAGCGGAGCCACAACCCTCTGGGAAGATTGGCACGGTCCGCGTTCGATGTCACATCCGATGTTCGGCTCTCCCGTTAAGTATCTGTTCTCCCACATGCTCGGAATACGTCAGACAGCGGATTCCTGCGGATACGAAAAGGTTATCGTCGCCCCCGAAAAGATTGACGGACTCGACAAGCTTTGCGGCAGCATGAAGACGGAAAACGGCGAAATAGCCGTCGATATCGACAGAACGGCAAACAGAATTGTCATCACCGTTAACGGAAGCATGGATGCAACATACGTTTGCGACGGAAAAGAGCAGAAGCTCACACAAGGCGAAAATATCATCACTCTCTGATACAAAAAACGGGTGTGATTCGTAATGAATCACACCCGTTTTTACTGTTGAAGTCAAAAGGAGATGCCGAATAATGGCATCTCCTTTGTAAATTTTACCAGAACATTCCGTTGAAATAATCGAACGGATCAATCATCTGGGGTGCCTGAGTGGTGGTTTCTTCTTCTGTTACCTTCTTTTCTTCGACAAGCTTTACCTTG
>JAZSPN010000146.1:0-2737 GCA_045537495.1 Acutalibacteraceae bacterium | reverse complement strand
GATAGTATTCTGAATAACTGGAAAGCCGTTGAAACACTTTCTCAAAGAGAAAAAGAAGTGTTGCGCTTCCTGCTCGAAAACAAAAAACGCAAAGAAATTGCAGAATCGCTTTTCGTAACCGAAAGTACAATAAAAAAACATACTTCGGGGATATACCGAAAACTCGAAATAACAAACCGAACTGAGCTTTTTGAAAAAGTGAAAGAATACTGCATAAAAAATTAAAATCGGAGTGATTAACGTGTACGAAAACAATTGGGCCTCCTTAAATTCCCGTCCCGTGCCCGAATGGTTCGGTGACGCCAAGTTCGGCATCTTCATCCACTGGGGACTCTATTCCGTTCCCGCCTACACCAAGAAGGGCGACTACGCCGAGTGGTATATGCGACAGATCGAAGATGAAGGCGAGGTTCTCGACTTTCACAAGAGAGTTTACGGCGAAAAAGCAAAATACGAGGATTTCGTCAGCGGATTTAAAGCGGAGCTTTTCGATGCGAAAAAGTGGGCAGATCTCTTCGTGAAGAGCGGCGCCAGGTACATCAACATCGTGTCGAAGCATCATGACGGCTACTGCCTTTACAAAACCGACTACGCATGGAACTGGAACAGCGTCGATGTCGGCCCTCACCGTGATTTTTTGCAGGAATTAAAGGATGCACTCGAAAACACCGATGTACGCTTCGGCGTATATCATTCCGTGTATGAGTGGTTCCACCCGACCTACCTCAAAAATCCCGAACAGTATGCCGTGGAGCACCTCATCCCCATGCTCAAAGAGCTTATCGAAAAGTATCAGCCGAACACGCTTTTCACCGACGGTGAATGGGAGCATACTTCCGACGTCTGGCATTCGACCGAATTCCTTCAGTGGCTTTACAACGAGTCGAGCGTAAAAGATTTCATCGTACCGAATGACCGCTGGGGCAAGGAAACGCGAGGACATCTCGGCGGCAACTTCACCAGCGAATACGGATATATCGAAGCAGGCAAAAAAATCGAAGACATCGAGCTTGACAGACCGTTCGAGGAATGTCGCGGTATCGGCAGGTCCTTCGGTTTCAACCGAAATGAAGATCTGTGCGACTATCTGAGCGCAAAAGAGCTCATCGAAATGCTCTGTGACCTCGTTTCAAAGGGCGGCAACTTCCTTCTCAATATAGGTCCCGCCGCCGACGGTACCATTCCCGTCATCATGGAAGAACGACTTCTCCAGATGGGCGACTGGCTTCGTGTCAACGGTGAAGCTATTTACGGAACGAGGATTTATTCCAAAAAGCTCCAAGACGGTGTCTACTACACGAGGAAGGGCGACGACGTTTATGCGATCATCAACCGTTTCCCGTTCGGCACACAGACACTTGAGCTCGTCGATTACGATGATTCGCTTAAAGCGACGCTTCTCGGAAGCGATGCCGAGCTTGAAGTCAGAGATGCCGACGGCAAGGCCCGGGTAGTCTTCCCCGCAATTAATCCCGATACCGTTGACGGCAACTGGCTCTATACAATAAAACTTTCTAAATAAACAGTCACCCCGGATTACCGGGGTGATTTTGTATTCAAAGTGCAGACTTTAAGTTTTAAGCGATAAACATGAAAGAAAGACCAAAAATCCGCACAAATTCACGGCTCCCTTGTGTAAAGGGAGCTGGATTTTGCGAAGCAAAAGACTGAGGGATTGTTATAAAAATTAAATTAATATAAAACCGACTTTTTACCGTCAACCCCTCCGTCAAATGCTACGCATTTGCCACCTCCCCTTACACAGGGGAGGTGTTGGTGACTGCTGAATTTTAGTTTTAATCGTTAAAAAACAGCAAGTAAATTCAGAAGAAAGCACCGAATTTCAGCACAAATTATAAGGCTCCCTCCGGCAATACACAAGGAAGGCTTTTGTTAGTGCCGACTTTACATTTTCGTTCTGACTCTGAAGCCTTTAAACCGACGTTTCCCCCTTTTTTCCGCATACGCTCTGTGCGCAACGAGAGCATCGAGGCAAAGATCTATAAGATCCGTATCCATTTCGTTTATTGGCTTTTCGAGTTCGATTCCGACAAGTTCATCGAGTTTTTCACTGTCGAGTTCAAGCTTTTTGTCATTCAGATGATTTCTGACCGCATCAAGACAACGTTTGTACTTTTTCAAAAGCGTCACCCCGAAATTTCTGTATATATTATATATGACAAAAATCCCGTTTTGTCACGCAAAAAAATAACCGAGTTAAACCCGGTTATTTTTTATCGCGATAAAGATTAATGATTCTCTTTTGATTTTTATCGGCATATTTCAGCGACTGAAACGCTCCGCCCGATTCGTTTTTGACATAAAAAACAACGATGTCCGACCTGTCAATCATGCTTCTGTTTCGTGCCACTATGGCGAATTTGAAATTCGCGTTTGCGGATTCCTCACAGATTTCTATCGAGTCGTAGTAGCTTTCGAAGGACTCGGCATTATTTTTCAGTTCCGCCGTTTCGTAAGGCAGAACAAGGGTAAGAAAAATATTTCCGCTGTCAGTTTCTTTTTTCAGCTTTCGGACAACCGACGATGCCATGACATCGAAGTCGCCGTTTCTGCCGACGAGGAATTCGACCTCTCTGTTTCCGCGTTCCGTTATGATGCGGAGAAGCTCATAGAGCTTGCTTTCGACATTCATGTAGTCTTCGATGATTCTGTGTCCGAAAAGGCTGACGGTTAATTTGTCTGTCATTTTTCCCACCCACGAATAATTGCCGATGTG
>JAZSPN010000050.1:0-3965 GCA_045537495.1 Acutalibacteraceae bacterium | reverse complement strand
AAAACACTGCGATTCACATTCGCTGCAGATGATTTCGCCGCAGTCGGGGCAGGCGCCGCATCCGTCGCATCTGTCTCCCGCGCAATAGGTGCACTCCCCGCAGTACGGGCAGATGTAGTCCGCCGCGCAGTCGATGCACATGCCGCAGTCGTCGCACGCCAGCCAGTCGTCCCAATGGTACTTGCCGCATTCGGGACATTCTTTTCCGTCTTCATAATCCGCGTGTGCAAACACAACGCCGTTCATAAGCATAAACAGCGCCATAAGCACAGCAAGGATTCTTTTCATGTGTTTCATTACAATACCTCCTGTACATAATAATAGTTATACATATTTTATTTTATTATGTATATTTCATCTGCACATCAGCCAATCGGCTGATTTTTTGAAAAAGCGTAACAAAAAGTGTGTGCAAACCGAAGTTATGCACACACGAAAAACGCATAGCCTCGCTTGCTGCGACACAATCTTCTGACGAACCCAAAGGATGCCAAAATGAGGGTGCGTTTTTACCAAAGTAAAAACACATCCGTCGGGTTCAGATTATTTGATTGCGTCGCAAATTCAATATAACACAAACTACTATTAACTTCAAGCAAAAAAAGAAAAAACCTTGAAGCAAAAACAAACTTCAAGGCTAATTGAATTAATTTCTGTTACCGCTTTACAGATAAAAATCCAAAATAACAAAATAGCGTCCCTTATGGAACGCTACTCTGTTCGACAAATTGTCACTTGGTGACCCGGACGAGAATCGAACTCGTGTTACCGCCGTGAAAGGGCGGTGTCTTGACCGCTTGACCACCGGGCCGTTTCTGGTAGCGGCAGTTGGATTTGAACCAACGACACTCCGGGTATGAACCGAATGCTCTAGCCAACTGAGCTATGCCGCCATATGTGCCGCTTCCCTCGAAGCTTGTATATTATATCCTATACTTTTTTGTTTGTCAATACTTTTTTTAAAATATTTTCAAATTATTTTAAACTAATTTTTATGCTGTCGTTGATTTTCATTTTATTCGGTGTTATACTCTTTTCGGAGGTATTGATTATGGATATTAAATCACTCTTGAAATCACTCGAAAATTGCCCCTGCGGCAGAGAACATACCGTTAATATCAAGGCTGTCGAAATCGGCAGAGGTCTTAAAGAGAAAACAGCAAAGATTCTTCTTCAGAACGGTTTTCCGACAAACATTCTCGTTGTCGCCGACAAAAACACTCTCTCGGCTTCCGACGGAATCCTCGATATTCTCACTGATGCGGGCTTTACACTGAAAATTCAGCTTTACGACGACCTTCGGACAGCTCATCAGAACGATGTCGACAAAATCATTGAGCTTTCACGCGATACCGACGGTGTTCTGTCAATAGGCACAGGCTCTCTCAACGACATCTGCCGAAGAGCCTGCCTTCTCGCCGACAAGGAGTTTGCCATTTTCGCAACAGCTCCTTCAATGGACGGCTTCGCTTCCGATTCCGCTCCCATCACCAACAACAATTTCAAGGTTTCGCTTCCCGCAAGACAGCCTTCCGTCATCATCGGTGACACCGATATTTTAGCCGCCGCTCCCGCTGAGCTTAAAGCCTCGGGCTACGGCGATATGCTTGCAAAGTACGTCGGTATAGCCGACTGGAAAATCGCTAATGCCGTTATAAATGAGTACTACTGCGAAAACGTCGCCAACGTCACCCGCAATGCCGTTAAGAGGATTGTAGACCTCACCGACAAAATCACTCAGAACGATCCCGAGGCAGCCGGTGCCGTCATGGAAGCTCTCGTCATGACGGGTATCGCCATGAAGCTTGCAGGCTGTACAAGACCTGCTTCCGGCACGGAACACATCATTTCTCATTTCTGGGAAGTCAAAAAACTGGAGCAAGGACTTCTTTCCGATTTCCACGGCAAAAAAGTCGGTGTCGCGACTCTCATGACGTCACGACTTTATTACGACATCTGCCAAAATGCCGATCCCGATAAGTTTTCTTCCGATACAACAAATTGGGATTCGGTTTACGGTGTCTACGGTCCGAATTTCTATGACGATATCAAAAAACTCAACTCCCCCACCGTCACCGATGAAACCTCTCCCGAGATTCTTCGCGAAAAATGGTCCGATATCTGCCGTTTCGTAAAAGAGGAGCTTCCCCCTCCCGAAGAAATTCTCTCTCTTCTTCGCCGTGTCGGTGCCGCCACGACTCTTTCCGACATCTCGGTTGATGAGGCACTCGGTCTGACGGGACTCGAGTATCACCCCTATATGCGTCACAGAATTACCCTTGCACGTCTTCTCCCCATGCTGAATTGCGATGTCGATTACAGAAAAATCGCCGACGTATGATTAAATAACACTTAAAAGCCACGGTTGACTTCAACCGTGGCTTTGCTGTTATAAGTTTACAGCTTTTTTCTGAAAAACAGATCCATTACGCAATACTTTTTACTGATTTCACCGGAGCTTACTCTGATGCAGACTTTATCAGTCTTCTATTGCCGCCTTGCGGGAGTTGACTTCCTTGAAAAATGCCATGTCGAACTTAGGCTCTCTTTCGTACGTGTAGAAGCCGTTGATTTCCTGCTCCACGTCGTAAAGCTGTGTATAGCAGAAACCGCACATATATTTGTTGTCAAGAAGGGTGTCGGTAAGCCCCTTATATCTCGCCTTGAACTCTTCTTCCGTTTTCGGTGCCGTGCCGTAGCCCCAGCCGTCGGACTGCTCCTTTGTCCAGCGGATTCCGCCGTATTCGCTTAAGAATACGGGCTCGCCCTTCCACACCTGTCTGTCCCTTCCGTTTCTCTTCTGTGTTCTGTCGTAGAGAACGCCTTCATTCGAGAGCTTATCGTAATTCTCCCTGAAGGTTTCGACGTTCTGGTCGTAATCGTGAACATCGAAGATATCGGTTTCAACGTGGAAGTTACCGCTTGTATCGATGCAGGGACGTGTCTTGTCGATTTCCTTTGTCACCTTGTAAATGATTCTGAGAAGGTCGTCCCACTGCTTGCGAAGCTCATAATCCCACGTTTCGTTGAAGGGACACCAGCCGATGATTGACGGATGGTTGAAGTCGCGGTTTACCGCCTCTGTCCACTCATAGTAAACGGATGCAATCGCCTTCGGATCGGAATAATCAAGTCCCCAGTTGGGATATTCGCCCCATGCAAGGTAACCGAGTCTGTCACAGTGATAAAGAAATCTCGGCTCAAACACCTTTTCGTGAAGTCTTGCACCGTTAAAGCCTGCCGCCATTGAAATCTCGATATCGTTTACGAGTGCCTGCTCATCCTTCGCGGTATAGATTCCGTCGGGATAAAAGCCCTGGTCAAGCACAAGACGCATAAATACGCTTCTGTCGTTGAGCATGAATTTCCAGCCGTCCATGCGCACGTTGCGAAGTCCGAAGTAGCTCTTCACGGTATCGCCTTCGAAGGAAAGCTTCAAATCGTAGAGGTTGCCCTGACCTAAATCCCATACGTGGATTTCGGAAAGAGAAAGTGTGGCGCTTACCATTTCGGAATTGGCTTCTCTTTCGAAACTTCCGACCGCTCTGCCGTCGAAGAATGCCTCGGCTTTAAGGGTGCCGTTACCGACAACCTCCGCCTGAATGTCGGCTGTGCCCGCTTTGTAATCGGGGAAAATCTTTATATTCTTAATATAGTTTTTCGGAGTAAATTCAAGCCATACAGTCTGCCAGATACCCGTCGTTCTCGTGTAATAACAGCCGTACGAGCCGTATTTGAGCGACTGCTTTCCGCTTCCAAAGCGTCTGTCGCGTACGTCGTCCTCTGCGCAAAGGCAAAGTGAATTTACTCCGTCACGAAGAAAGTCGGTTATATCAGCCTCAAAACCGACAAATCCACCCTCGTGGTAAGCCGCCTTCTTGCCGTTTATAAACACGGTTGCCGCACGGTCAACCGCGCCAAAATGAAGTATGACACGCTTGAAGTCGGATCGTAGCCATGTCGTT
>JAZSPN010000009.1:0-2972 GCA_045537495.1 Acutalibacteraceae bacterium | reverse complement strand
GAGGGGTCGGAGCATGCGCCGAGGGAACCTGCATGTCTTGCAACAGGGCCTGTACCGTGGGATTCCTTGTGTCTGGAGAAGTAAAGTCGGATCGTAGCCATGTCGTCCTGTGAGCCAAGGAGTAGGTGCCCATTGTTGTCTTCCTAAGACCGCTTGGCCTCCGACTTGAGGGGTCGGAGCATGCGCCGAGGGAACCTGCATGTCTTGCAACAGGGCCTGTACCGTGGGATTCCTTGAGTCTGGAGAAGTTCCATCTCTTGATTGCGCCTGCTGTTCCCTTACCCTTGCTTGTGCCGACTACATCGACAACGTCGCCTACTTCGAAAACGTCCGCCTTGAGGATATCGCCGACGTTGAGAGCGTTGATATCGTCAAACTTGAACTCTTTGAGAGTCTTTTTGGGAGCTACGCCCATCTTCTCGAAGTGACCTTTGAGGGGCTTGGTAACCTTCTGTACCTTGATGTCTCCGAAGCCAATCTGAACAGCTTCATAGCCGTCGTTCTCAATTGTCTTCTTCATGATTACCGGACACGGACCTGCTTCAACGACTGTTACGGGAACTACGTTACCCTTTTCATCGAAAAGCTGTGTCATGCCGATCTTCTTACCGATAAGACCTTTCTGCATGTTTTTTCCTCCTTCTGGTTATTGGTTGACTTTTGTCAACTTGACCACGGCTTACAGTTCTCAGCGGGAAACCGGTCTCGGGCTTCCGTAACAAACTGTTGCCGGTGTTGCTTAGAGCTTGATCTCGATCTCTACGCCTGCGGGAAGCTCGAGTCCTGTGAGTGCCTCGACTGTCTTCGGTGAGGGACGTACGATGTCAATAAGTCTCTTGTGCGTTCTCTGCTCAAACTGTTCGCGGGAGTCCTTATACTTGTGAACTGCGCGAAGAATCGTGACTACTTCCTTTTCAGTGGGAAGCGGAACCGGTCCGGAAACCTGAGCTCCTGTTCTCTTTGCTGTTTCGACAATCTTTTCTGCTGCCTTGTCGACGATGCTGTGATCGTAGCCCTTGAGCCTGATTCTGATTTTTCCCTTTGCTGCCATGTTGTCACACGCCTTTCTGAGTTTTTGTGGCGGGCTTGCTTTCATGTTTTTTCAACAGCTCCGGGTGTTTCCACCCTTTCCATTTTAAAAACCGGAAATATTTCACATATTTTCCGGGTTTCAAACCATAAAAGCACAATCCTGCGCCGGAAGCCGCAAGGGAAGCAGCTTCAGCCAGGTTTTGTAAATTCGCCCGGTTTTAAATCGGACATACTCCGCGGAAATTTCCCGTCTCAAAGGACGGCCACCTCCCGCATCAACGCATACCAATACCTGCATATTTTCACATGCTTGAGTATTTTACCATACTATCCTTAAAATTGCAAGCATTTTTTACAAAATTTTTAATATTTTTTTAGTAATTCCTACAAACACTATATCTTGTGCTTTTTATCTGAACACATCATATTTTTCTTGTTTTTGAAATTTTACCTGCCTCTTTTTTGATACGATTTATAATTGTTGACTTGTCATCTTTTTTTATGTAAAATCATTATATACTATATATATAAGGTATGATGAAGTTGACTTTACAAAAATCGCGAATCGGGTGGATCGACGTTGCCCGTGCCGTTACCATGTTCTGTGTCGTTCTTGCACACATCCTTCCTCCGTGCAATATCCGCACATTTCTTTACAGCTTTCATGTTCCCGCATTCTTTTTTCTTTCGGGGACCGTCTTCTCCTCCCGTGACTCTTTCTCAAAGACGCTCATCAAACGTTTTAAAAGCATCATGATCCCCTACTACTTTTTCGGTCTGATTGCAATTATCGCATTTCTTACCCTCTCAAGGTTTATTGTTTCGTATGAGCTTAACCCCTTTTGGGACTATCTTCACGGTCTTATTTACGGTTCGGTCAAAACGGGAAAAATGCACTTCAACTACCACCTCTGGTTTTTGCCCGTACTCTTTTCAATGAATATAATTTTCTATCCCGTCCACAAGCTGGCAGTGTTCATTTCGAAAAAAAAGCGTGTCGCACGTTTCCCCGTTATGATTGCCGTAACCCTCCTGACTTTCGCCTTATCCCAGCTTATTTTCAATTTCAGAACGGATGAGCACCTGCCTCTCGGCATTGACACCGCCGTAAGACTTCTTCCTTTCTTTGCCGCGGGCTGTACGGCATCGGAGGTAAGTGCTTTTCTCTCCCCTCAGAAGCTTTCACGAAAAAAGAAATCTGTTTATATCGCCTCTTCACTCATTCTCTTCATCATCACCGCTGTCCTTTCAAAACTTAACGAATTAAAATCGTCGCCTCTTTTTCATGTTAACTATACACGCGATTCATACGGTAACCGATTTTTGTTTCTCTCTGCCGCCATTCTGGGTATTACGGCTGTGATCCTCCTTTCAAAAGCACTTCCCGCCGTAAAGCCTCTCACTTATACCGGCAAAAAATCTCTTGCTGTTCTCGTTATCCAGAAATTCCCCATCACACTGTTCAATTCGGTTATACCCGTAACCTCGGCACTTATCGGAAAATCCGACATCTTCCACTGCATTATTCTTTCGGTATTGACTATTATCATCTGCTTAGCCGCTAATGCCGTTATTGAAAAAGCATTTCCGTTTGTGTACGGTAAACCCTATAAAATTAAATCTCCCGATACAAAATAACCCCGGACGCAAAAAGACTTGCACGGAAAATCTTTCCTTGCAAGTCTTTGACTGTCGATAAAGTCGTCACAACGTGCATAACTTCATTATAAAGCAAAAATACACAATTGCTTTCAATGAGTCACCTTATGTTGCTGTGATTTTTATTTAAAGTTAAATTTTTATATGCACTTGCCCCTTTTTTCGCCTCTCGCCGTACCTTTGTACTGCTTCGGGCGAAAGAAAGGGGCATCTGACTTCCTTTCTCGGCAGTCACACCGTGTTCGAAAAACTTGCGTTTTTCGACACGCTGACTCGGGAGA
>JAZSPN010000105.1:0-18515 GCA_045537495.1 Acutalibacteraceae bacterium | reverse complement strand
CAATAATCCAAGCAAGAGAAGATATAATTATGACTATTTTCTTTTTTTCTTTCTCTTTATCAAATTCATCATCTTCTTTTAAAACTTCAAGTTCTTGTGAAACTCTTTCATCTGCCATCGTTTTTTCTCCCAATTTTTTATTTTTAACCGAATTTATTATATCAAATCCATATAAAAAATCAAGACTACGATTTGTATCAAAATCGTAGTCTTTTGTTGGTGCGGATGACGGGACTTGAACCCACACAGTATTGCTACCACTAGAACCTGAATCTAGCGCGTCTGCCAATTCCGCCACATCCGCATATTAACTTGTTTTGCCGTTTTCTTCGGCGTGCGCGTGACTCTTGCGGTGCCCAAAATTCGCTGTTCAGCTTCGCTTCACAGAATTTTGACCGCTGCGCCTTTGTCGCACTCCCTTTATCCGCCCCCGGCGGCGGTCGTGCTCAAAGCTGCCAATTCCGCCACATCCGCATATTAACTTGTTTTGCCGTTTTCTTCGGCGTGCGCGTGACTCTCTCGTATCACGTCCCAATCAAAATGCTTAGATATTATATCGTATTATATTTATTTTGTCAACATTTTTATGTAACTTGCTTTTTGATTTATTCTGTTTTATAATATATTCGGAGGGATCAATATGAGAATTGTCGTTCTTAACGGAAGTCCTACTGTCAAAGGTAACACCGACACTCAGGTGAAGGCTTTTGCAAGCGGTGCAGAAAGCTCCGGTCACAGCGTTGAAATCATCCGTGTCTGTGACCTTTCCGTTTCACCGTGTATCGGGTGTAACGGCTGCAAAACTCACGGCAGCTGCATAAAGAATGATGACATGGCAAAGATTTACGATGCCGTAAAGTCATCGGATGCTATTGTTTTCGCTTCACCCGTTTACTGGTGGAGTATCACTGCACAACTCAAAGCCGTACTTGACCGCCTTTATGCCCTCTCATCCTCTGACTTTCACGGTAAAAAATCCGCACTGCTTCTCAACGGCTACGATGAAGATCCGTTTCTTCCCGCAAAAAAACAGTTTGAGATAATTTTCGACTATCTGCATCTTGAAAGCAAGGGTTTTGTTTGTATCGGAAACATGACTGAAAAAGGTTCCATGGCAAAATCCCCCTTACTGAAAGAAACTTATGAATTCGGAGTGAACTTCTGATGAAAATCTGTATTTACGGTGCTTCAAGCGACGAAATTAATAAAGCATACATCGACTCTACCTACAACCTCGGATGCGAAATCGGCAAACGCGGTCACTCCCTCGTTTTCGGTGGAGGAGCAACGGGGCTCATGGGTGCCGCCGCAAGAGGTATGACATCTCAGAATGCCGAAATAATCGGCGTTGCACCGAAATTTTTCAATGTCGACGGAATTCTCTACGATAAATGCACCGATTTCATCTACACCGAAGACATGAGAGAACGCAAATTCATAATGGAGGAGTCTTCCGATGCCTTCATCGTTACTCCCGGAGGCATCGGTACATTTGAAGAGTTCTTTGAAGTTCTCACTCTCAAACAGCTCGGCCGCCACAACAAGCCGATCGTTCTCTTCAACATCAACGGCTACTACGATTCAATAAACTCTCTGCTCGAAAATGCCGTTTGTGAACGCTTTATGAAAGAATCGTGCCGTGATTTACTGAAATCTTTTTCCGATATAGACGAAATGCTGAGTTACATCGAGAATTACGACGGCTCTCAAATGACTGTTGAGCAAATGAAGTTCATCAAATAATCCTCTGCCCGACAAAAAGAAAGCGGATTGCCCCGGTTTACCGTGCAACCCGCTTTTTGTAATTCAATCGTTATATCAAAAAACTACAAGTTTAACGTTTGTTTTTCTTTTTCTTTGACTTTTTCGCGTCTGTTTCTTTATCTTTATTCTTTTCAGCCTCTTCAGACAGATACTGCTTACGCAAAGAAATCGTCGTGCCGATAGACACAAGCAAAACAGCTAACGCAACCGCCATGAGCACAAGAAGCCTCGAATCGGCATTGTTGCTCCTGACGGGAGCAGTGTCAACCGAAACATCTCCCCATGCAAAGCATTGAATTGATACGCAAAGAGCCATGAGCACTGAAAGAAACGCGGTGAAAAATCTTTTCATTTCGACACCAACTTCTCAATTTATAATGCCATATTAACAGAAAACGACATATTATGCAATAGGAACAATAAAAAAATAAAAATTTTTCGATAAAACTATTGCAATTTAAAATTATTTATGATATCATATCTAAGCTTCATTGAAGCAGTTGTGGCCCGGTAGTTCAGTTGGTTAGAACGCTAGCCTGTCACGCTAGAGGTCGACGGTTCGGGCCCGTTCCGGGTCGCCACATTTGCTGCTATGGCTCAGGTGGCAGAGCGCATCCTTGGTAAGGATGAGGTCACCAGTTCGAATCTGGTTAGCAGCTCCACGGCTTCTCAAGCTGCCGTTGGGCCATTAGCTCAGTTGGTTAGAGCAACCGGCTCATAACCGGTCGGTCCGGGGTTCGAGTCCCTGATGGCCCACCATTTATATAGGGGTATAGCTCAGCTGGTAGAGCATCGGTCTCCAAAACCGAGTGTCCCGAGTTCGATCCTTGGTGCCCCTGCCATGAGAAAGCGTTGCTTTTAAAGAAGCGACGCTTTATTTTTATTTCAAGGAGGATTTATTCTATGGCGCAGCTCAAAATGTATTTTATTCCCGGTACTCCCATTCCGGAGTACACCCTCCCCGAAGGTTACTCTGTTTCCAACTATTCCGAAGAGTCGGACAAGCAGGCATGGGTTGACTGTTGTGCAGACGGTCTTCTCGGCGAAAATCCCGGTCTCGACGATTTTAACGACAGAATAACCGAGCATGACGATGCAAAACCCGAAGAGGACATGTTCTTCCTTGACTATAACGGTGAACATATTGCAACCGCTACCGCTATTTATCATCCCGACGAAAACATCGGTGAGCTTCACATGGTCGGCATGAAGCAGGAATTCAGAGGTAAGGGCCTGAGCAAATACCTCAATTCAATCGCCGTCAAAAAGCTTGTTGCTCAGGGTGTAAAATACATCTATCTCACCACCGACGAGTGGAGAAAGGGTGCCGTCAAAAGCTACATAACCGCCGGCTTCCTTCCCGTTGAATATAATGAAGGTATGCCCGAGAGATGGCAGGCTGTCATCACGGAATACGGAATCAGCAAAATCGATATGGTTGACGAAGAAGGAATCTACTTCAAAACCGTATACGCCGACGGTGTTACTCCCGACAAAAAAATCAAGATCGGTGTTCTCGGTGCAGGCAGAGGCAAGACAATGATGCGTTACTGTGTAAAGAGCAACGAAGCAGATCTTGTTGCAGTCTGTGATTTCTATGAGCCGAACCTCAACGAAGCCAAGAACAACTACGGCAACGACAGCATCACCTTCTATAAAGATTTTGATGAATTTATCAATCACGATATGGACGCCGTCGTTCTTGCAAATTACGCAAACGAACATACTCCCTTTGCAATAAAATGTCTTGAAAAAGGACTTAACGTTATCAGTGAAGTTCTTCCCGTCCAGACACTCAAGGAGGCCGTCGAGCTTATCGAGACCGTCGAAAGAACGGGTAAGGTTTACGCCTATGCCGAAAACTACTGCTTCATGGCGGCTCCGAGAAAGATGAAACAGCTCTATGAGCAGGGTGTTCTCGGTGAATTCGAATACGGCGAAGGCGAATACGTTCACAACTGCGAAGGCGGTTGGCACGGATGGACTCAGGGAAATCCCGATCACTGGCGCAACACGATGCACGCGTTCTACTACTGCACCCACTCATTGGGCCCCCTTGTCCACATAACCGGCATGCGTCCCGTAAAGGTAACGGGCTTCGAGCTTCCCTTCAACAAGCGTATGTACAGAATGGGTGCCAAGGCAGGTCCCGTCGGCATCGAAATGGTCACTCTCGAAAACGGCGCCGTACTCAAGAGCATCCACGGTGTAGGTCCGTCAAAGGATTCCATATGGTACAGCATCTACGGCTCCAAGGGACGTATGGAAAGTGCCCGCGAGGACGATTTCGACAAGCACGGTGTACATCATCTCTATGTCAACTGTGACGAAAACGACGGTGACAATAACTCTAAATCAGAGCTTGTCCCCACATACGATGCTCTTTCCTATAAGTCTGAAAAATTCGGTCACGGCGGTTCCGATTTCTACACCATGCACAACTTCGTTGAAAGACTCAAGGGCAACGAAAATGCAGATATCGTTGACGTTTACGAAGCTCTCGACATGTTCCTTCCCGGCATGTTCGCTTACTATTCGGTGCTTGAAGGCGGTATTCCCATGGATGTGCCGAATCTCCGTAATGCCGATGAACGTGAAAAATGGAGAAACGACACACGTTGTACGGATAAGAATGTTGCGGGAGATATGCTTCTTCCGAGCTATTCAAAAGGCAACCCCGACATCCCCGACAGCGTATATGAGCGTCTTCGCGGAATGTACAGGGAATCTCTCGAAAAGAAACAGAAATAGACAAAGACGATATAAAAAACGAAAACCGTATAAACCTATAAATGAGGGGTTCTGCAGATCTAAGCCTGCAGAACCCCATAAAATTGCTCAAAATCATAAATGCAGTTTTATGTTTTATACTACGAACAAACTTCGCTACTCGGCGTACCTTTGTTTGCCCTTCTTCTTTTTCCTGTCCCCTTCACCTTTATATTTGCCTGATTTTTGAAATCACAAAACTCAGAAGCCCTCTGAACTCCTCGAATATATTGAAGCCGTATATTTTACAGACATTCTGATATCGCATCGCGAAAATCAGCACCGACAAAGGAAGCAACGGCAGCATCAAGAGCACCGTCAGAAAATCGGCGTTTTCACCGAAATATACTCTGATTAAATACGGGACGCTGATTTCCTCCTTTCCGAGTCCTTCTATATTCGTTTTGGTATACAATTCATCGCTTGTATCTCCCGTTTCACTGTTCGAAAACATTTTTTCGGGAAATCTTATGACAAAAGTTTTGCCGTCAAGCTCTTCGATGCCCGTTATGATTTCGATTATCGGCGCACCCGCTTTTCCGTCCTTCGAATAAACATCGAGAATCAGCACATTTCCGTCAAGCGACACGGGTACAGCCTTTGCAATAAGAGCTTCCTTGCAGAGCTCTTTTACGGTTTCATCCGTTGTTCCGCCGTCCTTGTACTCGCCTATAATCGCGTGACGGTACACATATGAGAATTCACTTATCTCCGTTTCCGCCTTTGTATCGACCGTATCAAACGTGAAATCCGACACCTCGCCGTCGGATTTTTCAATGCCTAACTCAAGCTCCAGTCTTAAAACGTTTTCCGTATCCTTTTCATCCGTCATTACGGCTTTTGCATCGGTTATTACGATTTCCGAAGCTTCGGCATCATCGGCATAGGCGGTTACCGAAAGCAAGAGAACAACCGAAAGCACAACGAGTATTACACTGCAAATTCTTTTTAACATTTTCATAAAAATGCCTCCTTGCAAAAATTATATCATGTATTTTTTCAATGTAAATACTCACACAAACACCCATTCATTAAAATTTTCTTAAAATGTAATAATATTTGCTTTTTTTCTTGCATTTACGAGTAATTCATATTATAATTTCAGTAATTATGTGGAAAGGGTTTATTTCGGTATGAAAAAGGCTATTTTTAACTGCGGTGCTTTCCCCCAGAGAACTCGCACCTTCTTTACGGTTGCTCAGGGACTCCCCTCCGACTGTGTCACAAGTGTCGTTCTCGACACAACGGGCAGACTTTTCGCCGGCACGGATAAAGGCCTCTCCGTTCTTTCGGACGATTCTTTTTCTCCCTTCGGAGGCAAGGCTTTCTCAAACGGCGTCAGGTCAATGAAGCTTCTTCTCGACGGCACGGTTGCCGTTTGCTCCGGAAACAACGTATACATCATTGACAACAACAGCGTAAAGCTTTTCTTTACCGCCGACTCACCCGTACAGGAGGTTGCCGACATCACGGGCTCCTTGTACATTCTCGCCGAGGAAAACTTCTATCAGGTTTCTCTTCCCGACGCCTCCGTCATTCTCCGCAAGGGCTTTGAAGGCGGAAAAGGACACTGCATCGCCGCCAACGATGAGCTCGTTTACATTTCCACCGACGTGGGAATTCATTCTCTCGTCGGCAAACGACGTGAATGGAAGTCTATTCTTCCCGACCTCACCAACCTCCCCGACAGCCCCGTAAGATGTCTTTCCTTCGACACGGCAGGTCATCTCTTCGTCGGCTTCGATGACGGCATCGCCATTCACGACAACATGAATCTCTGGCTCACAAGCGACAAGATTACAACCCTTCCGAAAAATGCAGTTTACAAAATCGTCACCGACAAGTGCGGTGGCAGATACTTCGCCTCCGATGTCGGTCTTATCTGCCAGAAGGACGGCGCTCTCAAATATCTTCCCGCCTGCCGCTGGGTTCCCGACACGGTAATTCGCGACATCGCCGTTTCCGATGACGGTTCGGTCGTTTTCGTCGCAACCGACAAGGGAATTTCACGCATAACCACAACACTCATGACTTTCACCGAAAAGGCCGAGTATTACGAAAAGCTTATCGAAAAGTATCATACACGTCACGGTTTTGTCGGTTGCCGTAACCTCAAAGGCTTCACGATCGAATCGGGTTATCCCGAAATTTCCGACAACGACGGACTCTGGACATCGTGGTATGTTGCCGCCGAATCGCTCCGTTACGGTGCAACGGGCGACATGGAGGCTCTCGAAAAAGCTCGCAAGAGCCTTTCCTCGCTTCTCTATCTCTCGGAGGTTTCCAGAATTCCCGGATTTACGGCACGTGCCATACGATATAAGGGTGAGCCCGGCTACGGCAACGGTCATGTCGAGTGGCGTACCGCTTCCGAGCCCGATCTTGAATGGAAGGGCGAAACTTCCAGCGACGAGATAACAGGTCACTTCTTCGCTCTCACTCTCTATTACGACATCTGTGCCGATGACGAAGAAAAAGAAAAAATCAAAAAGGCTCTCTGCGGTATGACGGATCACATCATCCGCAACAACTACCGCCTTGTCGATTACGATAATCTCCCCACAACATGGGCTTTGTGGGATCCCGTTCTCCTCAACGGTTCAGACAAGTGGATCGATGAAAGAGGCATTAACTCCCTCGAGCTTCTTTCGTATCTGAAAGCCGCATATTATGTTTCAAAAGATGAAAAATACAACGACCTCTATCTTGAGCTCATCAAAAAGCATCACTTTGCTCTCAATACAGTTCAGCACAAGATAAGGAACGCTCATCTTTGTCACATCGATGACAACCTCGGCTTCCTCTCCACCGTAACTCTTCTCCGACTTGAAGACGATCCCGCACTGCGTTCTCTTTACCTTTGCGGTCTTGAGGACCACTGGCAGTACGAAAGAGTTGAACGTCATCCCCTCTTCAACTTTATTCACTATGTTTTCACGGGCCGTGTAAGCGACATTGATGCCGGTGTCGAGCACCTTCAACAGCTTCCTCTCGATCTTATCAACTATCCCCTCTACAACTCCGGGCGCAAAGATCTCGTATGGGATACGGAGCAGGAAGCGTGGAATGAGCCCGCTCAGCTTGTTTCTCCCCTCCCCGTCGACGAACGTCTTGTAACCACTCCCGATCAGAATTACTTCGATGCAGACTGCGCTGCACGCGATTACGCTTTCGACGGAACTGTTTTCCTTCTTCCCTACTGGTACGGAAGATATTACGGAATTATCGGCTCCGATGAATAATTAGAATCTGTCGTATGGCAAAGAGAAAAATCCGAGAATGTGCGTGAGATGCTTTATTTCAGACATATTGGATTCCCGTTTACAAAAGTATACAATTACCGAAAGGATGAAAAAAAATGAACAAGTACAACGAATTTGCAGGCGTATACGCTCTCATGCTCACGCCCTACAACGACGACAAAACAATCAACTACGCCGCTTACGAGGAATATACTCAGTGGCAGGTAAACACGGGCGCCGGTCACCTTTTCGCCGTTTGCGGTACTTCCGAAATGGCTCAGCTCACTCTCGATGAGCGTGAAAAGCTTGCCGCTCTCACCGTCAAAAATGCAGATAAAACTCCCGTTTTCGCCACTGCAAACCTTGAGCCCTCATGGTTCGCTCAGGTCGACGAAGTAAAGCGTATGTCCCAGACGGGCGTTAAAGGTCTTGTTTTCATCACAAAAGGTATGCACAACGATCCCGAAAGACAGTACACATATCTCAGTGAACTTTCCACATACACGGATCTTCCCATCTTCCTCTATGAGTTCCCCGGTGTTCAGCCTCACAAGATGGAAGCCGACGTTTACAAAAGACTTGTCGAAACAGGCAGATTCGTCGGTATCAAGGACACTACCTGCACCATGCCTCCCATCATTGAAAAAATTGCTGTTCAGGGCGACTCCAACGTTCTCCAGGCAAACATCCCCTTCCTTTTCGAAGCTTACAAAGCAGGCGCACGCGGTGTTATGGCAACTCCGACTTCCTGCGGTGCTCATCTCTTCCAGAAGATGTGGGACGAATTCGTTGCAGGCGACCTCGAGGCTTGCGAAAAGACATTCCGGAACATCATTCTTCTCGACAACGCTATTGACAGCGGTTTCAACTGCTCTGCAAAATATCTCGTTCAGCTTCAGGGCGTTAAGGGTATGACTCCCATCAACAGAGGCAATACTATTCTCAGCCCCGCAAGAATGAATTCCATCAAGACTTACTACGACTGGGCAAAGAGCAACGGTCTTGCTTACTGATTCGGGAGGAAACAACCTTGTTTAAATTCTCAACGGCACGTCGCATTGTAAGCGCCGCTCTCATCGCGGTCTTGCTGTTTGCGTCTGCTTCAATCACCTCCGGCGATCTTACAACCGATGCCGTGGTATCGGTTGCAACTGCCGACTGTCAGAAGACTCTCGACACTGCAACAAAACAAAAGGATGAAAGTGTTTCTGTTGCGGATCATTCAGGCGATTCTGCAGATTCAAAACGTCCCGTTTCTCATATTGCAGAGGTTACTCTCGGTGAGCTTGATGCAATTATTGAAGTCATCAAGGGAAACAACCCGAATGAAGGTAAGGACATAGGTGACAGAGGTCAGAACAGCAAAAACAACGTTTTGATCTCGCTCTTATACCTTTTCAGAAACGCAAAGGCTGTCAAAGATGTAAAACTTACTCTTGAGCCCTTTGAAAACAGCGAAAACATCAAAGAGCTTTGCCTTTATTACAAGGAGCTTTTCGACAGCGAAGAAGTCAAGTTCCGTACCGGAGTTCTCTTCAACTATGATACCGAAATTATTTCTACCGTTGACGGCACCGGACTTATGGGTATCGGATTCGATTTCAATTTTGATTTCGATAATTTCTACGCTTCCGATGATCCGTGGCAGAGAAATTTCGGATTCTGCGATCTTTACGACAAGCTCGCCTTCCTCATCGGCGATTACTACGACACGGCAAAAATCAAGTTTTCTTACGATAACCGGGATTGGATGATTCAGCTGTGGAAGGGCGTTTACAGCTATAATATGCTCGGTGCGGAAATAGGCATCTACGTAAAGCCTCAGACACGTGAGGCGGAGTATTATGACTGTGCTTCCGATCCCGACAGACTCGTCATGTCCTTCGATCTCTATCACGGCGAAGAAAGAGTTATCGGTTGTGAGCCTGAGCTCAGCTGGTGGAAAACCGCCTTTGTTACGAAGTCCTTTGTTTATCCGAAAAAGCTTACCTTGGCTTCCTCCGTTGAATTCCCCGACAGCGTCATGCGTGATGCTTTCGTCGAGAGTCTTAAAGCTTCTTACGGGGACACCATAACCGTCACCGTTGACGGTCTTCTTGTAAACTTCACCTGGACCGCCACTAAATAATTCTTCTTTCGAAGGTGCAAAATGCCGGATTTTTATTTATCAAAAAAGAATAAATTTTCAAAGGCAATTTTCGCATTGCCCCCTATAATCGTTATGTTCGCCGTTCTTTTTGTTTATTTAAAGAACGGCATTTTCCCGTTTGGTACGGAAAGCATCGTTTACGATGATATGGGGCAGTGTAATGTTCCCATTTACTACCATCTTCACGACATTCTTCACGGCGACGGTAACATACTGTTTAACTTCAAAACCGCTTTCGGCGTTTTCATCTGCGGTGCCTACGAAAGCGGGCTCAGTATTTTCAATCTCATCTTCTTTCTTCTTTGTCCGCGTGACCTTGTTTTTGAAAGCATGTCTTTTTTCCTGCTCTTCAAGCTGATGCTGACATCTCTTTTTGCCATGCTTCTCTTTGACAGAGTGTTTCACATTCCCGCTTTCTGGAAGGTCTGTTTCAGCGTTCTCTACGCCTTCAACCCCCACTTGCTTCAGTATTATTCCAACATTTCATGGGTTGAAATCGTCATGGTCTTCCCCCTCGTCATTCTCGGACTTTTGAAGCTCTTTAAAGAACGCAAATGTCTTCTCTACATTCTCTCCCTCGCCTACTGCCTGATCGCTCAGCTCTATCTTTCCTACATGATAGTCCTGTTTCTCTTCCTCTCCGGCGGAGTCTTCATCATGATGATAATGCAAAAAGAAGAACGTCGAAGCGCCGTTTTCCGCTTCGGCATGTCAAGCATTCTTTCTCTTCTTCTTTCCGCATTCTCCTCGCTCCCCTCGTTTTTTTACATGACGGACAACTCCCGCTACGAAAACACCAAGAGCTATTTTCAAGCCATTATGTCCGAAGCGGGAAATCCCGTCACCAAGCTCGGCATGATGGTCATTCTCACCGCATTACCGATAGCTTTTGTTATTCTTCTCGCTTTCAAGATTCATAAAGAGCCTCGCAAAATTCTCTTTTTCGGAATTATACTTTTAATCTTCGTAATTCCCGTTTTGTTCGAAAACATCAATCTCCTCTGGCACATGGGAAGCTACACATTTTTCTCCATGCGCTATGCCTTCATGTTCCACCTGATGCTCCTTTCGGCAGCGTCCTACTATATTGAACGCTTCGGAGATACTCTTTTCAAGGGCAAAATGATCTCTTTCTCCGTTACAACCGTTATCTCACTTTTCCTTATCGCCGTTTCCGTTGCCAACATGCTTCATTTCTATGATGAATCGGGGAAAGGACTTATCTCGAACAAGAATGCCGCTCTGCTTTTCTGCGTATTTATCATGATGTGTGCAGTTTATGCCCTGCTTTTGAAATTCGGCTTCAAAAAAGCTTCCTACGTCGCAATCGGTCTTCTTTTTACCTTTGAATCCTGTTTTTACCTTAACCGAGGTCTTACGACGGGCTCTGCAAGAAATTATGAGTACAACCTCGATTACATCGACGAATGTGAAGAAATCTATGCTGCCCTGCCCGAATGTGAGGACAATCTCTCCAGAATCAAAAACATCGACGGTACGCTCAATTCCAACTATCCGCTTATAATCAACTACCCGTCACTGTCGAACTTTACTCACACGATTCCCTCTTCAATAAAGAAATCAATGCAGAAGCTCGGTTATTCAACCATCTACACCCGTATTCTCGACACGGGCGGTACACTTTTCACCGATGCCCTGCTCGGATACAAGTACACTCTTTCTCTCGATTCAATCGAAAATCCCGCCTATTCCTTCATGAAAAAGGTCGGAAGCTACAATCTTTACGAGAATTTATACACCCTGCCCTTCGGCACCGTCTGTTCCGAGGAAATCACGGACGATTCCGTTATCGGAAAGCTTTCTTTTGATACGATAAACAACGCGTGGCACAGCGTTTCGGGAGTCGAAGAGGACATTCTCACCTTCCCCGAAGTACAGGAAACCGTTCTCGACGACGAGGTCGTTTATGATTTCACCGTCGAAGGAACAAAGGAGCTTTACATCGTATGTACGGGCAGTAACAAACGCAAGAATATGCGTATCTACCTTAACGGCGAAGCTGTCGCCGTACCTTCACTCGGTGAGCCCGACAACACAAAATACAATGCACGATTCAACAATTCATTTATCGACCTCGGAACATTTACCGATACCGACGTGAATATCCGTGTCGAAATCATTGCAAATACAATAACGACTCAGAAGCTTAAAACGTATATCGCTGTTCTCGATACGAAAATGCTCAGCGATTACTGCAATTTGGTCAAAGACACCGTTTCGGTATCCGCTTCTGACAGAACGCTGTCGGCAAAAGCTTTTTCCGACAGTGAAAACAACGTTCTCTTCCTCCCCGTAACCTATGACGAGGGCTGGAGCTGCCGTGTTAACGGCAAAGATACAAATATCAGCAAGGCAATCGGCACTTTTATCGCCGTACCGCTTCAAAGGGGCGAAAATACCGTCGAAATGTCTTTCACTCCGCGCGGTTTGATTTCAGGAATTGCAATCAGCATCGTATCGGCAGGTCTTGTTCTTCTTTTCATTCGGTTTGAAAAAAAGAAAATGACTTCAACTTCAAAAAATAAGTTCCTGTCAGTTCTCATGTACGGCTACTGTGTCGCTTTCTGCGGTGCATTTGTAATCATGTATATAATCCCCATCGTCTGCCGTTTCATCACATTTTTAACGTAACGGAGGTGTATATCTTGAAGAAAATAAGTATTCTCGTTCCGTGCTTCAACGAAGAGGAAAATGTGCTCGCCATGAGTCGTGCACTCACCGA
Organism: Acutalibacteraceae bacterium; assembly: GCA_045537495.1. GTDB lineage: Bacteria > Bacillota > Clostridia > Oscillospirales > Acutalibacteraceae > UBA1425. The sequence continues at coordinate 5,848 of JAZSPN010000105.1, read as the reverse complement.
AGTAATGAATTCTTCTCTTTCGTCATACGATTATGAGATAGTCTTTATCGACAACCACTCTACCGACAGGACACGCGAAATCATCGAAAGCATCTGTGCTCTCGACAAAAAAATAAAAGCCATATTCAACTGCAAGAATTTCGGTCAGTTCAACTCTCCTTACCACGGCATGCTTCAATGTACGGGTGACTGCGTCATTACCGTATGCGCGGATTTTCAGGATCCCGTTGAGCTTATACCCACCTTTGTAAAGGAATGGGAAAACGGATACAAAATCGTTTGCGGTATCAAAACTTCAAGTAAAGAAAGCAAAATAATGCGTTTCTTCCGCACTTGCTATTACAAAATTATCAAGAAAATGAGCAGTACCGAACAGATTGAGCATTTCACCGGCTTCGGACTGTACGACAGAAGCTTTATCGAAGTGCTGAGAAACCTCAAGGATCCTTCACCGTTTCTTCGCGGAATCGTCGCGGAGCTCGGTCCCGAAAGAAAAGAAATTGAATATGAGCAGGCAAAACGCCGTGCAGGAAAGACTCACAACAATTTCTTCACCCTCTACGATGCCGCGATGCTAAGTTTCACCTCGTATACAAAAATAGGCCTTCGCCTCGCAACCTTCCTCGGCATGATAATCTCTTGCATAAGCGTTCTCATCGGTCTTGTTTACCTTATACTGAAGCTCTGCAACTGGCACAACTTCCCCATGGGTATGGCTCCCGTCCTCATCGGAATGTTTTTCCTCGGCGCCGTACAGCTTTTCTTCATCGGCTTTCTCGGTGAATATATCCTCAACATTAACACCCGCGTCATGAACAGACCGTTAGTCGTTGAGGAGAAAAGAATAAATTTTGAAAACGAATCAGATAAAAAGGAGTAATTACAATGGCATTTACACATCTTTACAACGACAATTTCAAATCCGCAATTTCCGCTTCGCCCCTCGCCCTCGTCGATTTCTGGGCAACATGGTGCAATCCCTGCAGAATGATAGCTCCCATCGTCGAGGCAATCTCCGATGAGTTTGACGGCTCTCTCGACGTATTCAAGCTCGACGTCGACGAATCTCCCGAAACCGCCGTCGAACACGGTGTTATGAGCATTCCCACCATCATAATTTTCAAAAACGGCACCGAGGCAGAAAGAGTCGTCGGTTACAGAAGCAAAGAAGATCTCATCGCGATTATTCAGAAATATATGTAATCATCAACCCCGTTTCATAAGAGAAGCGGGGTTTTGCTTGTAAAACGCTGCATGATATGTTATAATTCTTATAATATACGGAGGCGATTATATGAATAACAAAAACAAAAAAACCATCATCATCCTTGTTGCCGTACTTGCGGTCGCGGCAATTTCCGCATTTGTTCTGTACAATTCTTTTAATGCCGAACCCGCGAAGCATCCCGGCGAAAAGACGGTTACCGTAAATGTCGTTCTTCCGACGGAAACCAGAACATACGAGCATACCACACGTGAAGTTTATGTACGCGGTCTTCTCGAAGAGATGCAGATGGTCGAAGGTGAAGAATCAGAATACGGGCTCTTTGTCAAAACGGTAGATTCCGTTACCGTCAACGATGCCAATGAAGAGTGGTGGCGCTTCGAAATCAACGGAGAAATGTCGTCGACGGGTATCGAAACCACACTTTTTGCCGACGGAGATGTTATCGACATAACTCTCGTCAGCGGATACGACAATTTCTGAGGTGTAAATCATGAAAAAACTCGGAATCATCTGTGCCGTCGATACGGAAGCAAAACCGTATCTTGACGCAATCGAAAACAAAAAACAGACAGTCAAATCCATGCTCACTTTCACGGAAGGCACTCTTTTCGGTATTCCGACGGTTATAACCGACTGCGGTATAGGAAGAGTCAACGTTGCCGCCGCCGTTCAACAGCTCATCGACGTTTTTTCCGCCGACACCGTGATAATGTCCGGTACGGCGGGTGCCATTGACAAAAAACTCAGCATCGGCGATACGGTGGTTGTCACCCAGAGTGTTTACCACGATCTCGACATCGGTGTTTTCGGTGCATACCGTCCCTTCGTAAAAGACGGTCATTTCAGTTCCGATGAAGCACTTGTCGAAGCTTTCCGAAAAATCAGACCTGACGAGGTGTCACAGAGAATCAGCTTCGGCAAAATCGCAACGGGTGAGGTTTTCATTGCCGACGACGGCAGAGATGTCATAATCGACCGCTTCAACCCCCTTTGCGTTGATATGGAAACTGCCGGTGCCGCTCACGTGTGCTTTTTGAACAGCGTCCCCTTTGTTGCACTGAGAAGCATTACCGATACTGCCGACGACAGCGGATTCGACACCTTTGAAACAAATGTTAAAATCGCCTCTCAGAACAGCTTTGAAGTTTTCAAGGCTTGTGTAAAGCATCTTACCGCTATTACCGGTTAAAGGAAAAACATGGATATTAAAAAATTAACAGATACGCTGTCGCTTCTTGAAGCTCTGAAATACAGAACACGTCATTCCTGGACCTCAACGGGCAGACACGAGAGTGTCGCCGAACACAGTTGGCGACTCGCCGTGATGGCATATCTCGTCAAGGACGAATTCCCCGACGCCGACATGGACAAGGTTATTCTCATGTGTCTTGTCCACGACATCGGAGAAGCCGTGACGGGCGACATTCCCGCCTTTTACAAAACCGCCGAAGACGAAATAACGGAAGACAATGCCGTCAGAAGCATTTTATCGTCACTTCCCGAGCCGTACAAGACGGAGCTTTCCGATCTTTTCGCGGAAATGAACGCTCTCTCCACGACGGAGGCAAAAATCTATAAGGCTCTCGATAAAATGGAAGTTGTCGTTCAGCACAACGAAGCGGATATTTCCACGTGGCTTCCCATTGAATACACAAACAATATTACATACGGTGAAAATGAAGTCGCTTTTTCTCCGTATTTCACCGCTTTAAAAAAAGCTCTTAATGAAGTTTCGCTTTTAAAAATCGAAGAATCCGAAAAAGAAAATCCGAAAGGAGAATAATATGAAATACTCATCCGTCATTATGGGACACATCTCCCTCGATTACAACACCGACCATCTCGACAACACCGTCGAAGTCATCGGAGGCGCCGTTACGTTTTCATCTGCCTCCGCCTTTGCACTCGGACACCGTGTTGCCGCCGTAACAAAGGTTGCTCCCGAGGATATGGACAGAGTTTCGGGCATTATCATTCCGAAGGAGGATATTTTCTGTCTGCCCGCAACAGCCTCCACCGTCATGAAAAACAAATACTTCACTGCCGACAAAGAGCGTCGCGAATGCTTCAATGTCAGTGTAGGCACCCCGTTCAGCGTTGACGATATCGGAAATTTTGATGCACCGATTTTCCATTTTGCAGGTCTTATTTACGGTGATTTCAATAACGAGATGATCAAAAAAGCTGCCGAAAAGTATGATGTCGCTGTCGATGTGCAGACTCTTCTCAGGCACAGAAACGATGACGGCACACTCTACTTCGAGGACTGGGCCGACAAAAAAGAAATGCTCCCCTACATCCGTTATCTCAAAACAGATGCCGCGGAAGCCGAAATCATGACGGGATATACGGACCGCAAAAAAGCCGCCGAAGCCTTATACAACTGGGGCGCCAAGGAAATACTCATCACCCACAACACGGAAGTTCTCGCTTTTGACGGCAAGGATTTCTACACCTGCCCCATCCGTTCAAGAAACCTCAGCGGACGTACCGGCAGAGGCGACACGACTTTTTCCGCTTACTACTGCGAAAGACTCTCGAACGATATCAAAACCTCTCTGTTGTATGCCACTGCTACCGTTTCCGTCAAAATGGAAACTCCCGGACCTTACAGGGGAACAAGAAAGGATATCGAGGATTATATTGATGCTTTCTACAAGGACTGCAAATAATGAGAGAATATAAAATAATTCACTCCGACAGAAAAACCGTCGGAATTGAAATTACAAAGGATCTCGAGGTTCTGGTGCGTTCTCCCGTCGGAGTGCCGAAGAAATTTCTCGATGAGCTCGTTGTTCAGCATGAAGACTGGATTGTAAAGCATATCGAAATACGCAAAAAACGCAATCAGGCTCAGACCGCTTACGAATTATCCGAAGAGGATGCCGAAGAGCTTAAAGCACTTGCCAAAAAAGTCATACCGCCGAAGGTCGAATACTATTCCCGTCTTATGGGAGTCAAGCCGACAAGCGTTAAAATCACATCGGCTCATTCTCGTTTCGGCAGTTGCAGCGGCAAAAATGCCATTTGTTTTTCTTATATTCTGATGCGCTACCCCGAGGAAGCAATTGACTACGTCGTCGTGCATGAGCTGGCTCACATAAAGCATCACAACCACAGCCGTTCTTTCTATAATTTCATCGGAAAGTTTATGCCCGACTACAAACAACGAGAAAAGCTTCTCCGTCCCGATACATATTAAAAGGTAAAGGAACAAGTCATTTCGGCTTGTTCCTTTTTGTATTTATTCCTGATTTACGAATACGAATTCTCCGTTTTCCACGGTACATAAATACGGATTTTCCGCTTTCACCGTACCGTCAAGCATCAGCTCTGACAGTTTATCCTCTATCATCGACTGAATGGCACGTTTTAAAGGTCTTGCTCCGTAAACGGGATCAAATCCTGCATCCGCTATCTTTTCGACCGCCTCGTCGGAGAAGGAAAGCTCTATGTCAAGCTGTTTTGTTCTCTTTGAAAGATTCAGAAGAAGCCTTTTTGCAATTTCCCTGATATCTTCCTTTCTGAGCTGTCTGAAAACAATTATATCATCGATTCTGTTGAGAAACTCAGGTCGGAGAGTTCTTTTCAGCTCACCCATTACCGCATCGTGTATCTTTTGCTGACTCATAATACCGCCATTGTCATCACCCGAAAATCCGACACTTCCGCTCTTGCCCGTTATGAGGTTGGCTCCGAGGTTCGATGTCATGATGATTACACAGTTCTTGAAATCGACTCTTCTGCCCTTTGAGTCAGTCAGAATACCGTCGTCAAGTATCTGCAAAAGCATGTTGAACACATCGGGATGTGCTTTCTCGATTTCGTCAAACAAAACTACCGAGTACGGCTTTCTTCTGATTTTTTCGGTAAGCTGTCCGCCCTCTTCGAATCCCACATATCCGGGAGGAGATCCGACAAGTCTTGATACCGTATGCTTTTCCATGTATTCCGACATATCAAGACGTATCATGGCATTCTCGTCACCGAACATTGTCGCCGCCAGCGTCTTGCAAAGTTCCGTCTTGCCGACACCCGTAGGTCCTAAGAATATGAACGATCCCGTAGGTCTTTTCGGATCTTTGAGTCCGACTCTGCCTCTTCTGATTGCCTTCGCAACCGCCGAAACCGCTTCGTCCTGTCCCACAATTCTGCGGTGAAGCTCCTCCTCCATGTTGAGAAGACGCTCACTCTCCTCTTTCGTAAGCTGCAAAAGAGGGATTCCCGTCCACTGCGACACGATTGCCGCTATCTCGTCGGGTGTCACTTCGTCAACACCGCCGTTGCTCTTTTCCTGCCACAGCTTCTTCTCTTCCAAAAGCTTTTCATTAAGCTCTTTCTCTTCGTCGCGAAGCTTCGCCGCTCTCTCAAACTCCTGAGCGTTGACAGCCGCCGCCTTCTCTTCCCCGATTTCCTTGATTCTTGTTTCAAGCTCTTTGAGGTCGGGCGGTGCCGTAAACGCACGAAGCCTTACTCTCGATGCCGCTTCGTCCACAAGGTCAATCGCCTTGTCGGGCAAAAATCGGTCCTGAATGTATCTCGAAGACAGCCTTACGGCAGCACGCAAGCTGTCGTCAGATATTTTAATGCGGTGGTGCTGCTCGTAGCATGGCTTTAAGC
>JAZSPN010000062.1:0-16223 GCA_045537495.1 Acutalibacteraceae bacterium | reverse complement strand
GGTGATAAGCCGCCCAGAATTCACTGATACAGCGTTCACCGTCGTGATTTCCCATAACGGGTGCCCACGGAATACCGAAGGAGTCGATGAGCTCAATGAGTTTAAGATAGGAGAGAGTTGCCCATGCGTTGTCACCGCTCAATGTGATGAGGTCGGGTTTTGTATCGGCAACGAGCTTTCTGATGAGCTTTCCCGAGTATTTGCCTTCCGCTTTAAACTGTAATTCATCGTTGAGCTGAATATCGGTGAGATTCAGAATGACAAAATCCTTGTCGGGATCCTTTTTGACTTCCGCACAGTCGCTGATGTCAAAGGTATCCGTTTCGGACCATTCGGAAAAGAATGATGCTTCGCCGCCCGAAATTACGAGAGCTCCGACGGGCAGAAGAATCCGGAAGAGCGAGAGAAAAAATACGATAATACGTACAATTGTTGACATGAAAATTCCTCCGAAAAAAGCCCCAAACGAAAACGTTCAGGGCTGAAAAATTTATTCGTCAGCGATGTCGAAGCCGTTGACGGCGGGATCTACATAATTCTGATGAATGGTTGCGTTACCGAGAGAGTTGACGGTGATGGTCGTTGCACCGACCATGTCGTTGTCCCAGTAGCAGCTGAAGCCCGTCTTTACGGCATATGTAAGGCGAATTCCCTGATAAAGAATAGAGAAATCGTTGACGTGGTCGTGACCGACAAGCATGTTCTTTGTGCTTCCGAGCTCTTTGCAAAGAGAGAAGAAGCCGTTGTTAACGGGGGAAGAACAGACATACTCACGTCTTCTGCCGGAAGCTATGTCGGAATACGAAGGATCGATGACACCGTATTCGTGGCCTTCCTTGTCCATCTTTACCATGTCCCATGCGTCGGCGTATTCAACAACGGGAATGTGCATGATAACGGTGCTTTCAACTGTTTTTCCCGCAATGGCGGCAATGCCGTTGACAGCCCACTTGTACCAATCCTGCTGATTTTTCCAAAGATGGTCGTAGCCTTCGACTTCTTTGCCGTCGGCATCTGTGAAGGTGCCGTTGTTGTGAGTGTCCATCATGAAGAAGGTGTGGATGATTTTGCCGTTTTCGGTTACGTTGATGAAGTAGTTACCGTAGCCCATGTCACGGGGACCGAAGCGGAAAAGACAGTTTTCAGCCTGAGTGAGAAGGAAAGCTGCCCAGAATTCGCTGATACAGCCCTGACCGTCGTGGTTACCCATAACGGGTGCCCAGGGAATACCGAAGGAATCGACGAGATTAATAAGTTCAATGTAAGCCATGGTGCCCCATGCGTTGTCGCCGCTCAACGTGATAAGGTCGGGCTTATGGTCATCGACAAGCATTCTGATAAGGCTTTCCGTGTAGATACCCTGCTTGCCGTATACTTCATCGTCGTCAAGCTGAACGTCGGTGAGGTTGAGAACGACAAAATCCTTGTCGGGGTCCTTTTCGAGCGCAATGTACTGATCTTTGCCGATAGTGTCCGTTTCAGACCAGTGGGTGAAGAAAGCATCCTCTCCGCCTTCGCGGATGAGAGCCGCCACCGGTAAGAGGATCGTCGAGAGTGACATGAAGAATGAGATGACGAGTTTGATGATTGCCATTATATAGCCTCCTAATAATTTCTGTAAAAACAGAATACCATATTTTACGGAATATTGCAACATAAAACATAAATTAAAAAGGAAACCCGAAATCGGGTTTCCTCGGATTTTAAAGCAGAACGTCTTTGTTCGTTCCGTAGAAAATGTCGTCGTGACCGCTTATAAGCGCAAAGAATTCTTCGAGTCTGTCCCAGTCATCGCGGGCATCGATTTCGTAGGAGTGCCCCCAGATGTAAAAGATTTTCGGTGAATCGGGTTTCATTTCGACGAATTCCTTTGCAAGCTCAAACATTCTGTCCATTTCGCCGTGCTGATGAATTGTCGGGTTGAATTTGAGAAGCTCCGTCTGAGGCTCAAAGGCGTGAGTGGAGGTCGTTGTACGCGAATATCTGACACCCGTATTCTTTGCAATGAGGTCGGCGACGTGGTCGTTCATGCTTCCCGTGCCGAAGGGGTACGCCATACCGACGACGTCGTAGCCGACTATTTCGGAGAGGGCGATTCTGTCATCCTCTACCTCGTGAATAATCTCCTCGTCGGTGAGATTTTTGAGGCAGGGGTGAGTAATACCGTGAACGGCCACCTCGTGTCCTTCGTAGAGCGATTTGATTTCCTCCTTCGGGAAACGCACATGAGGCACCGTTACGCCGTTAACGACGATGGGTGACGCATGGCTGAAAAGACCGGAGCTTATGTTGAAGGTGCATTTGAGTCCGTATTTGTCGAGAAGCCTGATAAGTCGTCGGTCCTGAGTGACACCGTCATCGTAGCTGAAGGTTACCGCTTTCATTTTTCCGTTGAACATAACCTTGTTATCTCCTCTCAGAAGCTTTTCGTAGGCGGAAATGACGTGGGACAGGCGTGCATTCTCTTCTTTGAGAGAGGAAAGCTTCGAGTTGGTCTGCAATTTGTAAAGATTCAGAAGAGCGGACACTTCGGACAGAGCCGATTTAAGCTCACCGTTCTCTTCGGAGAGTACGGCGATTTCCTTGTCGCGTGAGGCGAGCAGGGAGGTATATTTTTTTTCGGTTGAATCGAGGCTTGTGCGGTAAACCTTTTCGATGTTTTTAAGCACCGAGGCAACCTGATCTCTGTCGTAGGTTTTAGGAACGGCCATCACAAAAACTCCTAATGCAATAATAAAGTCATTATGACATAAAAAAACGCTTATGTCAATGATTACCGTATGCGAAAGAACAAAGTCTTTTTTGCAAAAAAGTTCTATTACGGGACAAGGCGCATAAGATTTAGTAAGCCGTCGGGAGGTATCGGAATGAGTGAAAGATTTGACGATGCGATAAAAAGTGTATCGGAAGACATCCGAAATATACTGTTTCGGCTTCCGAAAGAAAAGAAGTCGGAAATCTATGAAATACGTCTTCGCAAAGAAGCCCCGATAATGCTTGCGGGAAGAAAAGGAATCGAATTTCTTACGGGGAACGGAAGAACGACGTCGGTTTATTCCGACAGAGTGATTACGGCGTCAGATGCCGACGTCGAGGAAACGTTTCTGAGAGTATGCGAGTATTCGGTGCACAGCTTCGAAAGAGATATTGCGGAAGGATTTGTGACGACGGCGGGAGGACACCGGGCCGGAATATGCGGAAGAGTATCGCAGGGCAGTGACGGAACGGTGAAGGGCTATACGAAAATCACGTCGCTGAATCTTCGCATAGCAAGAGAATTCAAAGGAGCTGCCGACGGAATATGCAGACACGTTTTTGAAAAAGGTCTTTGCAGTATTATAGTTGCGGGACCTCCCGTCAGCGGAAAAACGACGGTGCTTCGCGATATCGGAAGAGTCTTATCGGAGGGTGCTTTTACGGAATATTGCAAGGTGGCGGTTATAGACAGCAGAAGAGAGATATCGCCGAACGGCTGTTTGCCGTATTGTGACATATATTCGGGGATAGGAAAGGCGGACGGAATAATCAGGGCAATACGTTCCATGTCGCCGCAGATGATTATATGTGATGAGATAGGCACACTCGAGGAGGCGAGAGCCGTATCGGAGGGCTTCTCCGTCGGAACGGAGTTTACGCTTTCGTTGCACGCGAAGGACGCAGGAGATCTTATGAAGAGAAAAATTTTCAAAGAAACGGCGGAAACGGGACAGTTTACGTATACGGTGATGCTCAGCGGAAAAAAACCGTGTGAAGTCGAGAAAATATATAAAACGGAAGAACTGATAAAATGAAGGTGTTTTTTGCGCTTGCAGTGGCTTTCACGATGTTTTCGGCGGGATACATAAAAAGCGGAAGTATGAAGAAACGTGCAAAGCGGATGAGAGAGATACAGCTTTTTATGAAGCTTTTGAAACCGAGAACTCAATATCTGCACGAACCGCTTTACAGGACGGTGGAGGTGTTGTCGCGCTGTGAAGCGTTGTCGGAGCTGAGGTTTTTGAAAGAATGTGCGGAAAGATGCGAAAGCGGAACCGATTTTCCGAAAGCGTGGTCGGAAGCGGTAAGAAATACCGAACTCAAAAAGCAGGATGCGGAGCTTCTCAGGTCATTCGGAGAGGCACTTTCTTCTGCAAATACGACGGAGATTTCGGGAGTAATGGAGCTTTACGAAATACAGATAGAACGGCGTGTAAAAGAAACAGAGGAAGAAACGCGCTCTGACAGCAAGATGTACATGAGCTTGTTTTCTGCAATAGGGATATTGCTGGGAATCATTATTCTTTAAGGACGGTAAGAATGGATATTACATTTGTATTTAAAATTGCCGCAGTCGGAATAACCGTGGCTGTGCTGAATCAGGTGTTGTCGAAGTCGGGGCGAGATGACTATGCCATGCTGACGGCGGTGGCAGGAATAATTGTTGTGGCGATGATGCTGATACCGAAGCTTCAATCACTGTACAACACCGTAAGGTCGGTGTTCGGACTTTGATAATACTGAAAATATCGGCATTCACTTTGGTAGCGGTGTTTCTCGTCACGGTGCTGAAAAAAGAAAAACCCGAATTTTCCCTTGCGGTACAGACGGGAGCGGTGGTTGCCGTCATAGCGTACTCACTGAGCGTGACGAGAGGTCTTATAACCGAATTAGTCGACATATCCGACGGCTTCGGAGTGAATTTGCAGTATCTGAAGCTTCTTACGGGAGTTTTGTGCGTTTGCACCGTAGCGGAAATAACATCGTCATTCTGCAAGGATTACGGAATGACATCACTTTCGGCGGCAGTTGAGCTTTCGGGCAGGCTTATAGCTCTGTCGATGTGTATGCCGATGATAAGAACAGTTTTTAATTTTGCATGGAGTCTGATAAAGTGAAGGGATTAATAAAGCTGATAACGGCACCTGGTATGATGTCTTTGATGACACTGACAGCGTATGCGGAGGACCTGACGGACGCTCTTCGGACCGATACCGTGAGGATTCTGTCCGATATGGGAATCGAGTCGGGTGACTTTGCGGGATTGTTTGACGTAACGGCAAACGACCTTTTCGAAACGGTTTTCGGAGTTTTCAAGGGAAATCTCAAAGAACCGCTCAGATTTCTTGTTCTCTCGGGTGCGGTTGCGCTGATACTGTCGCTTTTCGGATCGTCGGCTTCGTTTTCGGAAAAAAACAAAACGCTTTACGGGACGGTCGGAGGCTTGTTCAGTGTCACGGTCTGCATACCGCATATGGCAGATGCCGTCAGTACGGCGGTAACTGCCGTCAGTACGGCGGGTGCGTTCATGACTGCACTGATACCCGTGCTTGCAGCGGCGGTTGCAGCATCGGGAGGAGCGCTTATGTCGGTTTTTTGGCAGAGTGCTGTGTTCGCGGCTTCACAGACGGTATCTTCACTGGCAAAAGGCTTTATGTCGCCTTGTTGCGGACTGATTATGGGTATAGGAATTCTTGATTCGTTAAGCCCGTCGCTGAAACTGTCGGAGATATCGGATTTTGTGAAAAAGACGGCGCTGTGGGTTTTTTCTTTATCGGCAACTCTTTTTACGGCGTTCCTTTCACTTAAAGGAGTGCTTGCAGGCGGTGCCGATTCACTCACGGCAAAGGGTGCGAAGCTTCTTATCGGATCACTTCCCGTGGTGGGATCACAGCTTTCCGAAGCCTATTCCTCGGTGGTGGGAAGTCTGTCGCTTGTGAAGTCGGGCACGGCGGTTTTCGGTATAGCTTCGCTGTGTGCCTGTGTTCTTCCGTCGGTAAGTCAGCTTACACTGTGGATACTTGCACTGAAAACGGCAGGGATAATATCATCGGTGCTGGGGCAGGCATCACTGTCATCGCTCATGAAATCGTTTTCTTCGGCACTGACCGTACTTAATATGTGCGTCGTCTTTGTTTCGGTACTGTTCATAATCAGCATCGGGATAATTCTTGCGGTAAGGAGCGGGACGTAGAATGAGCACGCTTTATGAAATCTTACTCGGCATCTGCATAACCTCGGCAACGGGCGGAATTGTCTGTCTGCTTGCACCTGACGGAAACATGGGAAAGAGCGTCAGAACGGCAATGACACTGTTCATGCTGGTGAGCATCTGTCTGTCGTTCGGTACACGGTGGAAAAGCGGGGACCTCACCGTGTTCGCGGAAAGCGGTGAGGTTTACGAAGAAGCCGGGAGGATAATAGAAGAAAACGTAAGAAAGGCGGTGAAGCAAAGTGTAGAAGAAATCCTTGAAAGGGACGGCTGTGATTATTCGTCGGTGGAAATCGAAACGTACATAACGAAAGAAAACGAGATAGCCGTCAGAACGGTAAAAATATACGGAATAAAAGACAGTTCGGCACGGGGGACAGAAAATGAGATTTTTGAAAAAACCGGAGCAGATGTTCAGTATATCGAAGCTTACTGAGAAGCTTCGTCGGGACAAAAAGCTTTCACTTCTTACGGCGGTGAGCGTGATACTTACGGCGGTGCTGATAATATCGGGGATACCGTCGGGCGAAAAAAAGGAAACGCCGAGCGATAAACGCACACAGCAAAGCTATGAGAAGGAGATGGAGGAAAGACTGGCGGAGCTTATATCGGCGATAGACGGAGCGGGGGAGGCGAAGGTTATGGTGACGCTGGAGAACGGGGAAGAGAGCGTGTATGCGAGGAATTCGGATATGCAAAGCGAAGACGGGGACGTGGACAGAGTGCAGAGCGGTCAGGAGTACGTGATAATAAAGAGCGGAAACGAAGAAAAGGGCTTGGAGTTAAAGACGGTATACCCGGAGATATCGGGAGTGGCAGTGGTATGTCACGGCGCGGAATCGGCATTGGTCAGACAGCGAATAATCACAACGGTGACGGCTGTGCTCTCGGTAAGCTCAGCGAAGGTCAGTGTGGTAAAAATGAAAACAGAAGGGAAATGACTCGAATGATTTTGAGAAAAAGACAGCTTATAACGGGAACACTTGTGTTGGCATTGAGCGCGGCGGTATTTGTAAACTGGTATTACACAAAGCCGGGGACGAATGCGACACTTGAAACGGCGGAAGAAGCGGTGAGTGAAGCACGGGCGGTGCAGAATCTCGGAGATGCACAGTATGTTTTGTCGTCGGAGGTGGAGAATGAGGATGTATTCGTGAAGGAAAGGCTTCTTCGAAGACAGTCGCACGACGAAGCGGAGGAAATGCTTCGTGAGATAGTCAGCGACAGTGCATCGTCGGAAACGGCGGTTATAGAGGCGACGAAGAAACTGACGGAGCTTACCGAGCGTATAACCTGTGAAACGGATATAGAAACTCTCGTCAGAGCAAAGACGGGGATAGAGTGTCTTGTGCTGTTGTCGGAGAGCAGCGCGGAGATAATTATGGCAAAAACGCCGTCGGACAGTGCGACGGTGCTGCAAATTACGGAAATTGCGGTGAATAAAACTGCACTTTCTGCGGAAAATATTACAATTATTGAGATGAATGGTTGAGAAATTAATTTATATGTGTTATAATACTATGAAATATAGTATGCGGTACTGTATTTTTATGCAGGATCGCACGGAAAGAGAAGGATGTACGGATGACAAGACACGAAGCGAGAGAGCAGGCATTTTTTGTTCTTTTTGATAAAAGCTTCCACCCCGACAGTACGCTTCAGGATATTATTTCCGTTGCGACGGAGGACGGCATGATAGAGCTTGACGATTTTGCAAGAAAGACGGTGGATTTTGCCGTCGAAAATTCGGAGGAAATCGACGGTATTATCGAACAGAATCTCAGAGGCTGGAAGATGAACAGAATTTCCAGAGTATCGCTGTCCGTTTTGAGGCTGGCGGCAGCAGAGCTTCTCATCGGCGAGGCTCCCGAGGGGGTTGTTGCCAACGAAGCCGTCGAGCTCTGCAAGATGTATTCGGGAAAAGAGGACGCCTCCTTTGTAAACGGAGTTCTCGGTGAATACATCAGAGGAAGAAAGTCTGAATAATATGTACGTTTTAGGTATCGATACGAGCAACTATACGACTTCGGCGGCACTATACGACGGTGCCGCAGGTGTCATGTACAGCAAAAAAAGACTCCTTCCCGTGAAAGAGGGCGAGCTGGGACTTCGGCAGAGTGATGCACTGTTTCACCACACGACGGCACTTTCAAACATCGTGAAAGAGGCTGTCGCGGAATGTGAAGAGCCTTTAAAAATAGCGGCGATCGGTGTTTCGGACAGACCGAGAGATGTGAAGGGATCCTATATGCCCTGCTTTCTTGCGGGAGTCAATACGGCATCGTGTGCGGCAACGCTTCTTAGAGTACCGCTTTATACGTTTTCACATCAGGCGGGACACATCGCGGCGGCAGTGTTTTCATCGGGAAGGCATGAGCTTCTCGGAAGGGAGTGCCTTGCGTTTCACGTGTCGGGAGGTACAACGGAGGTTGTTCTCACAAGACCTGACAGCGAAAAGATCATTGTTGCGCAAACGGTGCTGTCGTCACTCGATCTCAAGGCGGGACAGGCTGTTGACAGAACGGGAGTAATGCTGGGCTTTCCGTTTCCTTCGGGGAAATACGTTGACGAAAAAGCGAGGGAAAGCGACAGAAGCTTTAAGATAAGGGTTCCGATGAAGGACGGGTGTTGCAGTCTTTCGGGACTTCAGAATAAATGTGAAAAAATGAAAAAAGACGGTGAGTCCGACAGCGACATATGCCGTTTTTGCATCGAGTATATTGCGGCAGCGCTTTCGGAAATGGCAAAGTACGCCTTGTCGCAATACGGAGAGCTTCCGCTGATTTTTTCGGGCGGAGTCATGTCGAATTCGATTATCAGAGAAAGATTCATGCGTGAATTCGACTGTGTATTTGCCGAGCCGTCATATTCATGTGACAATGCGGCAGGCATTGCATATCTTGCAAAGATAAAAAAGGAAGGCAGTTTTTAATGGGAGTACCCGTACTGACAGTCACACAGCTTAACACTTACGTAAAGTCTGTTATCGATTCCGATGACAGGCTGTCGCTGCTGTATCTGTCGGCGGAGATATCGAATTTTACGAATCATTATCGGACAGGCCATTTCTATATGACGCTGAAGGACGAAAATTCCTCCGTCAGGGCAGTTATGTTCAAGGGCGACGCCGTAAAGCTTCGCTTCATGCCCGAAAACGGAATGAATGTTCTGATAAGAGGCAGGCTGTCGGTTTTTCCGAGGGACGGACAGTATCAGGTTTACATCGAGGATATGCAGCCCGACGGAAAAGGATCGCTTCATCTTGCATTTGAGCAGTTGAAGGAAAAGTTTCTCAAAGAGGGGCTTTTCGATAAGGATAAAAAGAAACCGATACCGCAGTATCCGAAAAAAGTCGGAGTCGTAACCTCGGCGACGGGTGCGGCGGTGCGTGATATCATAAATGTTCTGGGAAGACGTTTCCCGTCGGCCGAGGTGGTGCTGTGTCCGTGCGAGGTGCAGGGAGAAACGGCGGCGCCGTCAATATGCAGGGCGATAGAGCTTTTCAACAGAAAAAAAGCGGCGGACGTGCTGATAGTCGGAAGAGGCGGAGGCTCCGTCGAGGACTTGTGGGCATTCAACGAAGAGAGCGTTGCAAGAGCGGTCTATGCTTCAAGGATACCGATAATTTCCGCTGTCGGACACGAAACGGATTTTACCATATGCGACTTCGTGGCAGACCTTCGTGCACCGACACCGTCGGCGGCGGCGGAACTGTGCGTACCCGACAGATACGAAGAGAAAAGTTTTGTAAATCTTCTGTATTTACGGTGCAGGCGTGCCGTTACGGCATCGGTGGAAAAACAGCGTAAGATAATAGTGCAGACGGAAAAGTCGGCGGGACTTAAAAATCCGCTTCATCTCATAGAAACGGGCAGACTGAATCTTGACAAGCTGTCAAAGAAAGCGGATTCCGCAATGAGAATGAAGCTTTCCGAAAAAAAGGCGGAGCTTTCAAGACTGTCGGGAAAAGCCGATGCACTGAGTCCTCTCAAGGTGCTGTCGAGAGGATATTCGATAACCGAAAAGGACGGCAGGGTAATGTCGGGAATAGGCGGTATTTCACAAGGTGACGAGATATCGGTAAGATTTTCCGACGGCAAGGCGAAATGTACCGTAAAGGATACGGAGGAATACTGAAATGGAAAACATGACATATGAAGCAGCAGTAAAAAGACTGTCGGAAATAACGTCGAAGCTTGAGGACGGAAGTCTGTCGCTTGACGAATCGTTAAAGCTTTTTGAAGAGGCGGCAGCACTCGTGGTTTTCTGTAACGACTGCCTTGATAAGGCGGAGCAGAAGATAACCGAGCTTTCGGGAAAAGGAGAAGACGGCGTTGAGTAATTCAATTCTCGGTTTATACCTTGACAGAATAAATTCTTACCTTGAAAAAGTGCTGTCGGACGGAGAAGACAAAGTAACCGAAGCCATGAGATACAGTATAGAAAACGGCGGAAAAAGAATCCGTCCCGCGCTGGTTATGGAGTTTTGCTCAGCGTGTAACGGCGATTCCGAAAAGGCACTTCCGTTTGCGGCGGCAGTCGAAATGATACACACATATTCTTTGATTCACGACGATCTTCCGTGTATGGACGATGACGATATGCGAAGAGGCAAGCCGTCGTGTCACATCCGGTACGGCGAAGAGTATGCGCTTCTTGCAGGTGACGGGCTTTTGACACTTGCATTCGAAACTCTTTCAAAGGCGAAGGTCGATGCGGAAAAGATCGTAAAAGCGGTTTCTGTTCTTTCAAAATGTGCGGGACACAGAGGTATGGTGGAAGGACAGACGCTGGACCTTCTGTCGGAGGGTGAGAGAATAGGACTTTCCGAGCTTCGCAGAATACACGAGCTCAAAACGGTCGAGATGATAAAGGCTTCGTGCTTACTCGGCTGTATTGCGGCAGGAGCGGATAAAGAGTATCTTGAAGCCGCGGAAAAATATGCGTACGGCATAGGCCTTTCATTCCAGATAATCGACGATATTCTGGACGTTACGTCGGACGAGCAGACACTCGGAAAGCCGATAGGAAGCGATGCGGAGAGGGAAAAGGACACGTACGTAACGCTTCTCGGACTGGAAAAAGCAAAAGAGGAAGCAAAAAGATATACGGATGAAGCGGTCGAGGCACTGAAAATTTTCGGTGACAAAGGCGAAGGTCTGAAAAGACTGGCACAACAGCTTGTAGACCGCAAAAATTAAAAGATAGGGATGAACGCATTGAAATACCTTGACAGGATTGAATCTCCGTCATTTGTCAGAAATCTCAGCGAAGAACAGCTTTCAGAGCTTTGTGACGAAATAAGACGGGTGCTCATAGACACCGTGTCGAATACGGGGGGACATCTGGCATCAAACCTCGGAGTGGTGGAGCTTACGGTGGCGCTTCACCGTGCATTCGATTCTCCGAAGGACAAGTTAATATTCGATGTAGGTCATCAGATATATACTCATAAGCTGTTAACGGGCAGATATGAAAAATTTTCGACACTCCGCACGGAAGGAGGAATATCGGGATTTTCACGCCCCACGGAAAGTGAACACGATATTTTTTACAGCGGGCATTCGGGAACATCGGTTTCGAGTGCATACGGAGTGGCGTGCGGAAATTTACTTAACGAAGAAAAAAACTATACGGTTGCCGTGATAGGCGACGGATCTTTTACGGGGGGACTCGTTTACGAGGCGCTCAATAACGCGGGACGTGTCGAGCACAGCAGGCTCATAGTGGTACTCAATGAAAACGAGATGTCGATATCGAAAAACGTCGGTGCGTTTGCGAGATACATGACGATAATCCGTTCAAAGCCCGAATACATCAGAATGAAGGCGAGGACGGAGGCGGTGCTTGACAAAATACCGCTTATCGGAAAGCCGTTGGCGAGATTTATACTGAAAGTCAAGACGGACTTTAAAAATCAGCTTTACGGAAGCACGCTGTTCGAGGATATGGGCTTTCGGTATATGGGGCCGTTCGACGGACACAACCTTTCTCAGCTCAAAGATGCCTTCGAAACGGCGAAGCTTGTCAGAAGACCGGTGCTTCTCCACGTACATACGGTGAAGGGGAAGGGATATGACTTTGCGGAACGTGAGCCGAGTATGTTCCACGGAATTTCAAGATTCGATATCGACACGGGAGAGCCGCTTTCAAAGGGGACAAGCTTTTCGGAGCAGTTCGGAGAGTTTATGTGCAAGACGGCACTGACGGACAGGACTCTTTGTGCCGTAACGGCGGCGATGTCGATAGGAACGGGACTCAAAGACTTCGAGGAGCGATATCCCAGACGTTTTTTCGACGTCGGAATTGCCGAGGAACACGCGGTAACGTTTGCATCGGGGCTTTCGAAAACGGGAATGAAGCCCGTTGTGGCCGTTTATTCGACGTTTCTGCAAAGAGCGTATGACGAGATATTCCACGACGGAGCGCTTCAGAATCAGAAAATGGTACTTGCCGTTGACAGAGCGGGACTTGTCGGCGAGGACGGAGAAACACATCAGGGAATTTACGATGTGGCGTTTCTGAGCAGTATCCCCGATATTACGGTTTATTCACCGTCAAATTACGAGGAACTCAAGGCTTATATGAAAAAAGCCCTTTACGAAGATGAAGGGCTGGTTGCCGTCAGGTATCCGAGAGGAAAAGAGGAAAGTGAGCCTTCGGATTTCGTACATTCCTTCGGGGCGTACGACGTGTACGGCGACAAAGAGGCGACGGTCGCGATAGTGACATACGGCAGGATATCTTCATTTGCGCTCAGTGCCGTAAAGGAGCTTTCCGAAAAAGGGATGAGCGTCAAGGCGATAAAACTCGGCAGAATAAAGCCGATCGACGAAGGGGCGGTAAAAGAAGCGTTGCAGTCGCAGAAGGTTTACTTTTTCGAAGAGGGCGTACAGAGTGCGGGAGTCGGAGAAAAGTTTGCGTCGGAGCTTCTTATGAAAGGATTCAAGGGACAGTTTTCGCTTACGGCGGTGCCCGACTGTTTTGTCGCTCAGGCGTCCGTGGCATCACAGCTTAAAAAATACGGACTCGACAAAGAGTCGATGATCAATAAAATTTCGGAGAATAACTATGAGTGAAAAAAACAGACTCGATGCAGAGATTTTCAGAAGAGGTCTTGTGCCGTCGAGAGAACGCGGCAGAGCACTTATAATGGCGGGGCAGGTCTATGTAGGCGGATGCAAGGCGCTTAAAGCGGGACAGACGGTGAAGGAAACCGATATAATCGAGGTACGTGAAAATATAAATCCGTTTGTCAGCAGAGGCGGATTGAAGCTTCAGAAGGCGATGAAGGAATTTCCGATTGACCTTTCGGGAACGGTCTGCATAGATGTCGGAGCATCGACGGGAGGATTTACCGACTGTATGCTTCAAAGCGGTGCTTTTAAGGTGTACGCCGTTGATGTCGGTTACGGACAGCTTGCGTGGAAGCTTCGCACGGATGAGCGAGTCGTAAATCTCGAAAGAACGAATTTTCGTCACTGCACCGAGGAGCAGATACCCGAAAAGGTTGATTTTGCAAGCGTCGACGTGTCTTTTATATCACTTAAAATTATTTTACCCGTGCTCAGGGGATTTCTCAAAGACGAAGCAACGGCGGTATGCCTTATAAAACCTCAGTTTGAAGCAGGCAGAGAAAATGTCGGCAAAAAAGGAGTCGTCAGGGATATAAGGGTGCACGAATACGTTGTAAGGGATATTACTTCGTTTGCCGCCGATAACGGATTTTTTGTTGAGGGACTTTCTTTTTCACCGATAAAAGGTCCCGAGGGAAACATAGAATATCTCATGTACATAAGGAAGCAGAAAACGGGAGGGTTAGAGCTTTCCGTCGATATAGAAAAACTTGTGGAAGAATCCCACAAAATTCTGTCGGAAGACGAAAAAGGGTGACAAAAATGAAAATTGCCATCATTCCGAACATGACCAAAGAAGAGGCGCCGGTCGTCACTTCCGAAATAGCGTCGGAACTCGATAAACTGAACATAGATTATATGCTGTCAAAAGAGCTGAAGGGTACGGTGAACGGTACAAAAGCCGTGTTCGGCGAAGAGGATGAAATTATCCGCAATTGCGATACGGTAATAGCCGTAGGCGGTGACGGAAGCATAATCAGTGCGGCACATAAGGCTGTAATGTACAATAAGCCCGTACTCGGAGTCAATGCAGGCAGACTTGCGTTTCTTGCGGGACTTGAAAGGCATGAGCTTTCACTGCTCAGATCACTCATTGACGGAAGCTACTGTGTTGACAAACGCATGATGCTCAGTATGCAGATAGTAAAGAACGGTGAGATAATAAACGAGGCGCTGTGCCTTAACGATGCAGTCGTTTCGAGAACGGGAGCCGCAAAGCTTACGGGAGTTACGGTGAAGAGCGACGGACACGACTTTTGCGAATATCTCGGTGACGGCGTAATAGTCGCTACACCGACGGGCTCTACCGCGTATTCACTTTCGGCAGGAGGTCCCGTGGTCGATCCGTCGATAGAAAGTATCATTCTGACACCGGTATGCTCTCATTCGCTGTTTGCACGTTCAATGATATTAAGCGATTCCACCGTGCTGGAGCTTTCGTGCACGACTCAGGGCGAAACCTCCGTAACGTGTGACGGAAGAGAGCCTTACATGATTCCCGAGAATGCGGTTATCAGGATTTTTAAGGCGGAGAAATACGCATATTTTATACGGATCAAGTCCGATATGTTTACCGACGTTTTAAAAAACAAACTTAAATAGGAGATTCCGTGATGAAAAGAGAAAGACAGGACATGATACTTCGTCTTATCAATGAGAACGTTATAGGAACGCAGGAGGAGCTTCTTCAAAGACTTCGTGAAAGCGGAATGGACGTAACGCAGGCAACGGTATCGAGGGATATCAAGGAAATGCGAGTTGTAAAGACGATGAATGCGGCAGGTCAGTACCGTTATACGGTCGGCGACAAGGCGTCCGTCGATCATCTCGGCGACAAGTTCAGATCGATATTTGAGCACTCCGTAAAGAGCGCCGATTATGCAGGCAACACGCTGGTAATCCACTGTTATACGGGAATGGCTCAGGCGGCTTGTGCGGCATTCGACTCCATGCACTGGGACGGACTTGTGGGAACTCTGGCGGGTGACGACACCGTGTTTGCACTTTGCAGAACGGAGGAGCTTGCTTCTCAGATGAAGGACACAATAAGCGAGATACTTGCAAATTAAGGCGGGAGGAGCTTTTTATGCTGGCTCAGCTGAAAATAGAAAATATAGCGATTATCGAAAATGCACAGCTTTCTCTTTCGAAGGGCTTTAATGTCCTGACGGGAGAAACGGGTGCGGGTAAATCGATTATCATTGATTCAATAAATGCCATACTCGGAGAGAGAACCTCAAAGGAGCTCATACGTCACGGTGCTTCCGAGGCGAGGGTTTCGGCAGTTTTCTCGGACTGTACGGGTGATGTGGGAGAGCTGCTTTCGGAATACGGAATCGACTTTGACGGTGAAGTTATAGTGCAGAGAAGAATCAATTCCGACGGCAGAAGCACGTGCCGTGTTAACGGAGAGCCCGTGTCGGTAACGATGCTCAAAAACATAGGAAATCTTCTTGTCAACATTCACGGACAGCACGACAGTCAGGCACTGTTCAATCCCGATAACCACCTTCGTTATATAGATTCAATGGCGGGGAACGGGGAGCTTCTTTCGGAATACGCGAAGCTTTACGGTGAAATGAACAGAATAAAGCGTGAGCTTTCCGAGCTTCGCACGGACGAGAGTGAAAAGATGCAGAAGCTTGATATGCTCAGTTACCGCATTGAAGAGCTTGAATCGGCAGATATTACCGTCGGCGAACGCGATGAGCTTACGAAAAAGCTTGCGATTTACCGCAATCTTGAAAACGTCATGAACTCCTTGCAGTCGGCTTATTCGGCGCTTAGCGGTGATGAGGAAAATGTCGGTGCGACGGGGCTTCTCAGTGTGGCGGCAGGCTTTCTTGATGATATTTCCGACACCGACGAGAGAATGGCGGAGCTTTGCGAGCTTATTAATACGGCGGCAATTGAAATGAGAGAATATGCCGTGGAAATAAGAGAAAAGTCGGAAATGCTTGATGCTGATCCCCGTGAGATGGAGGAAGCGAGGGAAAGGCTGGATCTTCTGTACAGGCTGTCAAAGAAGTACGGAGATACCGAGGAGGAAATGCTTGAATTCCTCAGGAAGGCACGGGAGGAAAGAGATAAGATAACGTCGGGCGAGGAACGAGAAAGAG
>JAZSPN010000103.1:0-32227 GCA_045537495.1 Acutalibacteraceae bacterium | reverse complement strand
TTCCTTGTGTCACTTCATTAATTGGCTCTATTGCTGTTTTGCTTTATAAAAATAT
Source organism: Acutalibacteraceae bacterium (assembly GCA_045537495.1). Classification (GTDB taxonomy): domain Bacteria; phylum Bacillota; class Clostridia; order Oscillospirales; family Acutalibacteraceae; genus UBA1425. The sequence goes on along the minus strand of JAZSPN010000103.1, from coordinate 32,172 downwards.
CGGTCACAAAACATTGATTACATCGCTGACGATTGTTATTTCCTTTTTTATTTTCTCTTATATGTTAATAGACTATACTTTTTCTCCGAGCAGTAAATATTTTGAATATACGTCTGATGACAGAGAACACAATATTATAGCAAAAGAATCTTCCTTTCTTCTTGGCGGTTGGGGCGATATTTATGAGAAAACCTCTTTTTGTACTATGAAAAAAGTAGGCAGATATTCTACCGATGATGGTTTTTGTCCTTTTTCAAATGATGCTTTCTACTTTGTTTGGAATGAAAACAATTTTGAATTATACCATTCTTTTTTTGGTAGTAAGAACGAGGAATATCGAGTTGTCAAAATGGAATATGTAAAGTAGTTTTAGTGTGACAAAAGTGTGATTTCAAAAATATAAAACTAAAATCCCTTTATTTCACGCGGTTTTTGGGCATGGTTTCAAGATGAAGCAAGACACTGCAAGGCATTCCAGGGTCTTCTTGAGAGATATTTCGGTTAATTCCTACCCTTTAATGAACAAACGGAGCAGAGAAATCTGCTCCGTTTTGATTTTTTATATATTATGTTCAACTTTATGCTTGATTCACATTATTTACATTTTAGTTGTCTTAGTATAGACAGTATCTGGATTATCCAAGAATCTTAAAGTATAGGGTTCTGATTCTGTATCAATCCCCAAGCTAAATGAACCGCTGTCCCATAATACCTTTGCAGAAATCACCACAACTCCATCAACTATCTCCCATGTTCCGTTAAATTGAGTAGTTTCAAAACCAGTTTCGTTACTACGTGTTGTAAGTTTAACAGTTCCACCTTCAAAAAAACTCAGAGTGTTTGTGGCAGAATGACCTTCTTCAATACACATATCAGGATTATCTCTTTCACTAGAAGTTAGCCCCTGCCAAATCAAATCATAAGTCCAATCACCGATTATAGCTTCTTCTACTTTAACCTTACCGCAAGCAGACAACGAGAAACACATAGCAATCACTAAAATCATCGCAACTATTTTTTTCATAAATTTTCCTCCGTAAATTTGATTTGTAGTTATTATAACTCAAAATACGACTTGTGTCAATAGCGTTATGCGATTATCACAAGGTTTATTGTTTGTACAAATCTCCATAAAATATAATTAAATAACATTATAGGGTGATTGTGTTGAAACAAGAATACAGAGAACTTTATGAAAAATTCGGATTAAATGTTGTATTTTACCGCAAACGAAAGAAACTGACACAACTTCAGCTTGCAGAACTTGCAGATATCGACAGAAGCCATATAAGTGCAATCGAGCTCGGAAAAGTCGGTGTGTCATTTGATGTTATTTTTAAGCTTTGCGAAGTTCTTGAAATTACTCCAAAGGAATTATTTGATTTTCGGTAACCAAGACACGACAAGGCATTCGAAGGACTTCTGAAGAGATACTTCAAATAATCTACATACAAATCAAGGAGCAGGCACAAGTCTGCTCCTTTTACTTGTGTTAACACAATAAAAAAGCGGCTCTCATTTTCAGAGAGTCGCTTATGCTTTATTCGGGTTGAATCAGCAGAAGTTCTTCCTCCGTCAGAAATCTTGCTTCGCCCTCCGTGAGGTTTTCATCGAGCGAAAGATTTCCGATTGCGGAGCGGTGAAGCTCATCGACATGATTTCCGAGTGATGCAAACATTCTTCTGACCTGATGATATCTTCCTTCGCGAAGACGGACGGTCACCTTGCGAGGATCATCGGAAAAGACGAGGTCGGCGGACAGGCATTTTGTTCCGTCGGAGAGTGAGATGCCGTCGGAAAAAGCTTTTTTGTAGCTTTCTTCGGCACCGTCACGGAGTGTTACCTCGTAGGTTTTTGTAACGTGTCTTTTCGGAGAAAGTATCCGGTGGGCGAAGTCGCCGTCATCGGTAATGAGAACGAAGCCCGTGGTGTCCTTGTCGAGTCTGCCGGCGGGAAAAAGACCGCTGCGCTTTATTTCGTCGGGCAGAAGATCGATTACCGTGGTATCGCTGTCGGATTCCGATACACTGACAACCCCCTTCGGCTTGTGAAGCATTATATAAACGTGCTTCTGACCGCCGAAAATCTCACCGTTGACCGTTATGGCATCATTATCCGAAACGTGAAAAGAGGTGTCTTTTTCAATTATGCCGTTAACCGTGATTTTGCCTTTTTTTGCAAGCTCCTTTATATCCTTCCGACTGAAACCTGACCTTGAAGACAGAAATTTGTCGAGTCGTTCCATATTAATAGAAAAGAGAGAAGAATCTGTTGGGCAGTGAAAGTATAAAGTGAAGAATACTCATTCCCGCGGACATTTTTGCGTTTGAATCGTCACGTCCGTTATTGTAAACGGTGGTTTCGTCGATCGGAACACTGTCGCCGTCAACAACGACGTAAGCCTTTACCTTGATTTTCTCTTCCGAGAAATCGAGAACGGTGTAAACGGGACTTTTGATTCTGTTGCCGACAACGGCATATTCGGGCAATTCTTCGGGAGTCAGAACACAGTTGGAGCCCGAAGCACAACCGCCTTCGATGTAGACGATACCGTTTTCGGCGGGCTCAAAGTTTCTCATGGGAGCAGTTCTGCTGTACATATGGCTGTGACCTGCAAGAACGAGATCAACATCATACTTTTCGAACATGGGAACAAGAGCGTTTCTGTTGTTGGGGTTGTCATCGTCCTTGTCTTCACAGCTGTAAACGCCGTGATGCATCATGATGACTCGCCAGTCGGTATCGGGGTAAGTTTTGACAGCTTCCGCGATTAAAGCCTCCTGATCAAGCATGAATTCGTTGTTGGTGTTGAGAACGATGAAAAGTGCATTGCCCTTCACGAAATAGTAGCTTCTTGCTATCGTGGCGGGAACAACGGAAGTTCTGAATTCGTTCGCATTGTTGAAGTGATGTCCGAGATAGGGGCTTCCGATTTCATGATTGCCGGGAGTTACGGCAACGGGAAGCGAACGGAGTGTGTCGGGGGAGAGGAAAAGGTTGTACAGCACGGATGCGGTGGCATTCTGCACCTGATCACCCGTTGAAAGGCAGACGCTGATTTCGGGATGCTCCGAAGTAGCCTCCTCGAGAGTTGTATGCCAGCCTGCCGTGTCATGAAGCTGTACGGGCTGTTCCTGCCATTCACCCGAACGTCCGATCTGGACATCGGAGATAAAGAGTGCGGTGAAGTCTTCGCCGTTTGTATCGGTGGTGAAAGAGTAAATGTCACTTTCCGTACCGTCACATGAATAGCGGTAGAAATAGGTTGTTTCGGGTGAAAGCTCACCGAGAGTTACGTTACATTCTTTTTTTGCAAAGGGAGTCAGAGAATATGAAATCTCTGCTGTCTTTGCATCACTGAGATCGGCAGTCAGACCGTAATAAAACTCGTTGTCGGCGAAAAGATCCGAAAGCCAGCAGAAACGCATTTCGGTGCTGTCTGCACCGGGAGTGACGGAAATAACATCGTCATCGCCGGTGATGTCATTCCATCTGACGGACAGCTCATCTTCCGTAATTGCATACGGAGAAAGCGTGAGAGTACATACTGTTAAAACTGCAAGAAAGACTGAAATTACTTTTTTCATACGTTAACCTCCTTTTAGTATAATCAATTATAACATATGTATAAAAAAATTACCAGCGTATTTTGAAAAACTGTTGACACATTCCGAAAATATGATAACATATCAGTATACCGATTTAGGAGGGTGAAATATGTCAGAATTCGATATAAGATTTGTTGACAAAAACTCTGAAAGAAAAATGCTCTACGAACGCATCGAAAGGATTTGCCGTGATCTCAACAAGAGAATCTTCGACAACCGTGTACGCGTAACGGGAATCAAATTCAGAGAAGGACAGTATAAATGGAACGAAATCGACCTCGGCGAATGGAGAGATTTCGGCGATGAGGAATACTGGGGCTACAAGGAGCAGTACTGCTGGTTCCGCCAGACGGTAACAATCCCCGAAAGCTTCAAGGGCAGAAAGGTTGTGTTCGAGGTCAATCCTCATCCGTATTCGGGATATCAGCGTTCCTTCCAGTTCATTCTTTTCGTAAACGGAAAGATGGTTCAGGGTATCGATCCGAATCATAACGATTATCCGCTTACTTACTGTGCAGAAGGCGGAGAAACCTTCGACATTGCACTCAACGCATACTGTGACGACTGGGAATTCCACGGCCAGGGACAGATGTATACATACCTCAAAACGGTAGATACCGCTGTTTCCGACCTTTATTACGATATAGCTGTTCCGCTTGAAACGGCACATTTCTACACTCACGACGATCTTCCGAGAGTCGATATACTCAAAACGCTCAACGAGGCAGTTTCTCTTCTCGAACTCTCCACACCCGATATCGACGTATTCCACGAATCTGTCAAGAAGACGTCGTCATTCCTTCATGAGAATCTTTACGGCGAATCGATGCCCGTCAAGGTTTCTGCAATCGGTCATACGCATATCGACGTTGCATGGCTGTGGCGTCTTCGTCAGACTCGCGACAAGGCGGGCAGAACTTTTGCATCCGTTATGCAGCTCATGAGAGAATTCCCCGATTTCAAGTTTATGTCACCGCAGGCTCAGCTTTACGATTATGTAAAGCAGGATTATCCCGAGCTTTATGAGGAAATCAAGGAAAGAGCGAAAGAGGGACGTTGGGAAGTTGAAGGCTCAATGTGGGTTGAATCCGATACGAACGTCATCTCGGGCGAATCACTTGTACGTCAGTTCCTTGTAGGTAAGCGTTTCTTTAAGCAGGAATTCGGCGTTGATACAAAGGTTATGTGGCTTCCCGACGTATTCGGATATTCGGGATCGATTCCGCAGATCATGAAGCTTGCCGATATTGATTATTTCGTAACGACAAAGATTTCGTGGAGCGAATTCGACCGTCTTCCGTTCGACACGTTCATGTGGAAGGGCATCGACGGCTCAGAAGTTCTTTCTCACTTTGTATGCAGCATGGGCAGAAGTGACGAAAACGAATTCAGAACAACATATAACTCCTTCTTAGGTCCCAAGGAAACGATTTACGGCTGGCAGCGTTATTCGAATAAGGATCTCAACCGCAACATTCTCTCGTCCTACGGCTTCGGTGACGGCGGCGGCGGTCCCACGAGAACGATGGTTGAAAACGGCATCCGTATGGACAAAGGCATTCCCGGCTGTCCCAAGGCGACTCAGGAGTTCGCCGGCACATTCTTAAAGAATCTCGAAAAAGACGTGGCGGGCAAGAGAAATCTTCCCAAGTGGTCGGGAGAGCTTTACCTTGAATTCCACAGAGGTACACTTACTTCTCAGGCACGCAACAAGCGTTATAACCGTAAGAGTGAATATCTCCTTCAGGATACTGAAAATCTCAATGCAATCGCAAGACTTCTTTGCGGCAGCGAGTATCCGTCGGAAGAGCTTTTGGAAGACTGGAAGCTTGTTCTTCTCAACCAGTTCCACGATATTATTCCCGGCTCATCAATTTTCCCCGTATACGAGGACAGCAAGGAGCAGTATGAGCAGGTACTCGAGAGTGGCAGAAAGCTCAGCTTTGAGGCGATGACTTCGCTTGTCAGTGCAATGAAGCTTTCCGGTGATGCCGTTGTAGTATTCAATACACTGGGCTTTACAAGATCCGACATTGCCGCAGTTGAAACAGACCTTGAAGCATTCAGCATTGTTGATGCTGACGGTAAAGAAATGAAGTGTCAGAAGACTTTTGACGGAAAGTATGTTTTCCTTGCCGAAAACGTTCCCGCCAAGGGCTGGAAGGCATTTTATATAAAGAATACGGCTTGTGCGGAGAAGAACGGTGAAGTCGTTTGTGACGGCAGAAACTTCGAAACACCGCATTTCAGCGTCAAATTTGACGAAAACCTCAATATCACTTCGCTTATTCATAAGGAAACGGGCAGAAGCGTTGCGAAGGAAGGTGAGCTTCTCAACCGTCTTATCGCATACGAGGACAGACCGAACTGCTACGATGCGTGGGATGTCAAGGTGTTCTACGATGAGAAGTTCTGGTATGTTGACGACGTACAGTCCTGTGAAATCGTTGAAGACGGCAGTGTACGTACCGTCATGAAGGTTGTACGTAACTTCAACAGCTCAGTTATCAACCAGTATTTCATCTTCTATACCGACTTCGCAAGAATCGACGTTCAGTATGTAATCGACTGGAAGGAATCCGACATTATCCTTAAAGCGGATTATCCCGTTGATGTCAACGCAAACAAGGCGACATATGACATTCAGTTCGGTAACATCGAGCGTACGACTCACAACAACACAACATGGGATTTCGCCGAATTTGAGGCTTGCGGACACAAGTGGGCAGACCTTTCCGACAACAGCTTCGGACTGTCTGTGCTCAACGACTGTAAGTACGGCTGGGCAATAAAGGAAGGTCACATCAAGGCTTCCATCCTTCGCTGTGCAACGAATCCGAACTATGCTCAGGACCGTGAAATTCACAACGTAACATATTCAATTTATCCTCATGCGGGCAGTGTTGCTTCTTCCGACGTTGTAAAAGAGGCTTATGCACTCAACCTTCCGCTTTATTCCGTTTCGGCAGCCGCTAATGACGGAAATATTGCTTCTGAATACAGCTTCGTATCGGCAGACGAGGATAACATCGTTATCGAAACCGTCAAGAAGGCGGAGGACAGCGAATGTATCGTGGTACGTACATACGAAACATGGAATAAGTCGACTCAGTGTACTCTCACATTCCCCGAAACACTCAAAAAGGCGTATATCACGAACCTTCTTGAGAACAAGGATGAAGAGCTTCCCGTAGCAGACGGCAAGGTAGAGCTTTCTTACAGACCGTTTGAGATCAAGTCCCTGAAGCTCATGTTTTAAAAAGAAAGATTAAAAGAAACAAAATAAAAAACGGCTTGCAAGAGTTTTTACCTTTGCAAGCCGTTTTTGACTGTCGATAAAGTCGTCATACCGTGCATAACTTCATTATAAAGCAAAAATACATAGCTGCTTTCAATGAGTCGCCTTGTGTTGCCATGATTTTATTTAAAGTTAAATATTATATGCACTTGCCCCTTTTTTCGCCTCTCGCCGTACCCTTGTACTGCTTCAGGCGAAAGAAGGGGCATCTGACTTCCTTTCTCGGCAGTCACACCGTGTTCGTTTTTAATGCAGAATATTTTAAGTTATTTTGCAATTGCACCGAAAAGAAGAAGGAGGAATCCGAAAATTCTTTCGATGAAGGAGTTGTCGGTTACATATGCCTTGTAGGATTTGTCCTCCACCTTGTTTTCGGAAACGCTGAGATTAGTTATCGAGCCGTGTCCTCCGAGTTTTCCGACAGACAGAACGCGGTTTTCTTCGGTATCGTTCTGAAAGCCCGCCTTGAAGTTGGTGACGTCCGCCTCGAACTTCTGATCCGCTCTTATTGCGGTGTGAATACCGCCGTTGGGGGAGTACCAGTAGCAGAAACAGTCGTGAAGAGTTATCTTGTGGTTATCCGTGATGCGAAAACCGTTTGCAAACTGGTCGCTGTAACAGTAGTCGAGCCAGTTGTCGCCGCAGTCGATGAGGAATCCGCAGCTGTTCTTGAAGTCGGTGTAATCCGATGTGTAAAGAGGATGAATGTTGCGAAGAATGTTTCCGCCCGATTTAATGTGAACACCGATGAAAACGTTTCCTATACGGGAATTTGTGATCGTGTTGTCGAAGCCTTCAAGCAGAATACCGACGGAATCGGTTTTGCCCGTTCCGATGATGTTGACACCGAAAATATCGCTGTCGGAGGAACCGCTGTTTGCGCCGTGCAGGATGTGAAGACCGACAACCGTATTCTTTATCGAACAGTTACGCACGGCGGTTTCGCGTCCGCTGTTTATCGAGATGCCGTTTGCGACGTTGCTTCCGTCGATGACACCGCCTTCGAGAGAATAGTTGCTGCCGTTTATCCTGGTGGTGTTGTAGGGATCCTTGCCGCCGAGCTGGATAAGAGCTTCACCGTACTGCCAGTTACCCGTTGCCTTGATAACTGCAAAATCCGCAAGACGGAGCGAAACGCTCTTTTCGGGATCGGCGGGAGTTTTTAACGGCTTCGAGAGAAGATACTCGCCGTCGGGGAAGTAAATTGTACGGTTAGGGTTGTCGTCGATGAGCTTCTGAAGCTCTGTCGAAACATCTTCTCCCGAATCGGCGGGAACGGTATCGGTTACGACAAGACTGTAATTTTTTGCATCGGAAGCCGTGACCGACAGTGACATCGAGCAGAAAATTATGAGTGAGGCAATTGCAAATGACAGAAATTTTTTCATGTTTCTCATCCTTTCGTCAGCAGTTTGAAAATCTTTCAATAACCATCGGAATTTCGGAAGGTCGCTCTTCGCCGACCTCAAAGGCATCCGACAAGACGGAAATTGCACCGTCGAAGAGTGCTTCGTCCTCGGAATAGAGCGTGGCAATGCGGTCGCCCTCCTTGACAAAAAAGCCGGGCTTTACATCGAGAATGATACCTGCACTGTGTTCTATTATATCGTCGGTTGTTTTTCTGCCTGCACCGAGAAGCATGGCGGCAACACCGCATTTTTCGGCATTGATTCTCCCGATGAAACCGCTGGAACGAGTTTTGATTGTACGGAAGTATCTGGATTTTCTGAAAAGCGACGTATCGGAAATAACACTCGTATCACCGCCCTGAGAGCTTACCATCCAGATAAATCTTTCGAGGGCAAGACCGCTGTAAAGCGCGTTCTTCGCAATTTCGTAGCATTCTTCAACGGAGCCTTTGTCGGCAAGATGAAGAAGCTCAGCGGACAGCCTCAGACAGATTTCGGTAAGGTCGGAAGGACCGATACCGCGGAGAGTCTGAACAGCTTCTATAACTTCGAGCGAATTGCCTATGGCGTAGCCGAGAGGAGCGTCCATGTTGGTGATAAGTGCGGTAACTTTCAGTCCGTTAAGATCACCGACGGAAACCATTTCGCGTGCAAGCGCCTTGGCATCGGCGGAACGCTTCATGAAAGCGCCGCTGCCCGCCTTGACGTCGAGAACGATGTTTTTGGAGCCGGAAGCGATTTTTTTGCTCATGATGCTTGCGGCAATCAGAGGAATACTGTCAACCGTGGCGGTGACGTCGCGAAGAGAATAGAGCTTTTTGTCGGCGGGAGCGAGCGAAACGGTGCTTCCGCAGACGCACGCACCGCAATTGTTGACGATGGAAACGAATTCGTTTCTGTCGAAGTCGAGTCGGAGCCCCGGTATGGAAAGGAGCTTGTCGGTCGTGCCGCCGGTATGACCGAGTCCCGCACCCGACATTTTTGCGATTTTGACACCGCACGAAGCGACGATGGGGGCTACGATGAGTGTGGTTTTATCTCCGACACCGCCCGTTGAGTGCTTGTCGACAATGGGACCTTTGATATCGGAAAGGTCGATCTTGTCGCCTGATTTTGCCATGGCATCGGTGAGGATGGCGGTTTCTTCGTGAGTCATGCCCCTGAAATAAATTGCCATGGTGAGCGCGGATGCCTGATAATCGGGAATTTCGCCGTTTGTGTATCCTTTTACAAAGAAGCGTATCTCTTCCTCGGAAAGTGCATTTCCGTCACGTTTCTTTTTGATGATATCGTAAGCACGCACAGACTCTCACTCCTTTAAATGTTACCGTACATATTTTTGTAGTAATTCATGTAGTCACCGCTGAGAATTTCTGCTGTCCAGTCGGTGTTGGCAAGATACCATGATACTGTTTCCGCCATTCCCTGCTCAAAGGTATAGGAGGGACTCCAGCCGAGTTCGCTTGTTATTTTTGTGTTGTCGATGGCATATCTTCTGTCGTGCCCGGGACGGTCCTTGACGTAGCGGATAAGGCTTTCGTCTTTTCCCGTTGCAGACAGAATGAGGCGGACAATTTCAATGTTCGCCTTTTCGTTGTTACCGCCGATATTGTATATCTCCGAATTTCTTCCGCGAAGAAGAACCGTTTCTATCGCACTGCAATGATCGCTTACGTGGAGCCAGTCGCGAATCTGAAGACCGTCGCCGTAAATCGGAAGCTCTTTGTTCTGAAGACAGTTGCTTATCATGAGCGGAATGAGCTTTTCGGGGAATTGATAGGGGCCGTAGTTGTTGGAGCACCGTGTTATGTTGACGGGGAGAGCGAAGGTTTCGCCGTAGGAGCGGACAAGCATGTCTGCACCAGCCTTTGAAGCGGAGTACGGACTGTTCGGTGAAAGGGGAGTCGTTTCGGTGAAAAAGCCCTCCTTGCCGAGAGCGCCGTAAACCTCGTCGGTGGATACTTGCAGGAATTTTACTCCCTCACGGTAATTACGGCAGTACTTGTTATCGGGCTCAAGACTCCAGTGGCGTTTTGCGGCGTCGAGAAGAACTCCCGTGCCGAGAATATTTGTAGAGAGGAAGATTTCGGGATTCGTGATGCTTCTGTCAACGTGACTTTCGGCGGCAAAGTTTACAACGAAGTCAACGGTGTTTTCTTCGAAGATTCTGTCGACCGTGTCCTTATCGCGGATATCACCGCGGATGAAGCTGTACGAAGGATTACTTTCGACATCGCGAAGGTTGGAAAGGTTTCCCGCATATGTCAGAGCATCAAGATTTATGACTTTGTATTCGTAGGGAGAACGCAGCAGGTGACGGACGAAGTTGGAGCCGATGAATCCGGCACCGCCGGTAACGAGTATGGTTTTCATTTGATAACCCCCAGGTCAGATATATAAACAGTATACAATTTTTTATATAATATGTCAAATAAAAGCATAATGAGATATTGCAATTTTGTATAAATAGGTTTATACTTTATTCTGGTATAAATTATAGGAGATGATTTTTTGAAACAGTTAAAACCTTTGAAAATGTTACCCAACAGAGTTTGGAGAATATATCTCGGCGGAGTGCTTCTTGATGAGCTTCGCGGAGAAGAGGGCAAGGACGGCTATTTCCCCGAGGACTGGCTGGCGTCCGTCGTCACGGCAAATAACCCCGAGAGAGAAGATGCCCCCGAAAGAGAAGGCCTCAGCCGTGTTGAAACGGAGGACGGTATTCTTTATCTCAAGGATATGATTGATGCAGATCCGAAGGGCTTCCTCGGCGAGAAGCATATCGAGGACTTCGGAGAGAATTTCGGTGTTCTGACAAAGTTCCTCGACTCGGCGGAAAGACTTCCCATCCAGGTGCATCCCGACAAAAAAGCTGCAAGAGAGCTGTTTAATTCCGACTACGGCAAGACGGAGTCGTGGTATATTCTCAACGGCAGAAAGATAGACGGAGAGGATCCGTATATTCTTCTCGGTTTCAAAGAGGATGTTACCAAGGAAACTTTGAAAGAGCTTTTCGATAAGCAGGATATCGCGGGAATGGCGGCGGTTATGCACAAAATTCCCGTCAAGACGGGCGATGTGTTTATTATCGAAGGCGGTACACCCCATGCAATCGGATCGGGATGCTTCCTTCTCGAGGTGCAGGAGCCTACCGATTACACGATAAGTCTTGAAAAATGCAATACACTCGGTGAAAAGCTTCCCGATTTCCTTTGCCACATGGGACTCGGATTCGACAAGATGTTTGACTGCTTCAACTATATCAAGTATTCCGAGGAAGAGCTTCTCAGTCGCTTCAAGCTTCAGCCGAGGACGCTGGAAGATAGCGATTGTGCACTTGTCACGGAGCTTATATCATATGACAGAACAAAGTGCTTCGCACTCAGACAGTATGAGGTCCGCGGTGCATATGAGAGAAAATGTACAAAAAAACCGTCCGCCTTCGTAATAACGGCGGGAAGCGGAACGGTTGCGGGAATTCCCGTAAAGTGCGGCGAATGTCTTTTCGTACCCGCCATGGCAGACGATTTTGTTATAGACGGAGAGCTTACCGTGCTTGAATGTCTGCCTCCCGTAAAATAATACAGTGAGGTGTCCTATGAACGTTAACGACTGTGCGCTTTTGTGCGATGAGCTTGTGTTTAAAAGAAAGTTCAGTGTAAATCCTTACAAAACTCTTCGTATGCCTCTTATGAAAATGGATTTTTTCAGGGACTTTATAAATGAAGAGGGCGGAGATCCGTATCCGTTGTTGGAAAGCGGAGATGATGTACCCGTCGAGAGCATATGCGATTGCAGATATACGCTTTTCACCGATTCGGGAAAAACATATACGGAAAGACTCATCGGACAGCATTTTCCTTATGCGACGTATGAGGTTTCGGTTGATGAGATGGACGACGGTGCCGAGGTAGGCTTTTCGCTTATCAACGGCGGAAATAAACTCAGGTTTTTCTTGCGCAATTCAAAAAGCGGCGAATTGCAGGTTGTTACGGAAAAGTATACGGACAAAACACTTGCCGATTCGGTTGTCAAAAAAACGGATATGACGTTTATTCGGGGAATGAGCTTTTCCGTTTCGTGTTACAGCAAATCGTTTTGTCTTTATCTCGATAAAGGCAAAAAGGCAGAGCTTGTCTTTTCGTACATCGATGACAGTGCCTGCTATGCGGATGAAAATATATTTACGAACACTGCCGCGGCGCTTTATACATCTGTTAAAAACGGGGCAACGGTTGCGGTATCGGAAGTGGTCGGATATCTTGATGCAGGTGTGAGTCAGGCGGATTTAAGAAGCATCCGTTACGAGGACGGAACACCTTACATAACAGACGGAAGACTGTTTCTTACACTCAGTGTACGTGAAAAAATCGGAGGATACCAGGCGGTTGTATCGCTCAATCCGTCATCGTGCGATTTTCGCATGGAGGGAGCACTGTTTTTCGATTACGGAGATAACGTTTGGTATTCCGATATTGCATCGTCGGTAATATATGACCGAAGAGCAAAAGAGTGGTATGTGTGGGCAGTTTCCTTTACGCATGATCATATGCTGATATGCGGTAAAACGAAGAGTGACCTTCGCTACGGAATCAATCTCGTGCCCGTCGTAAAAATGAATCCGATCGAGGACAGCGGACTTTCAGGTGAAGAGGCCGATAAAATCTTCTGCGGAAAAAAGGGGGATGAGGATCCCGACTTTTTATACGACGAAAAGAGCGGTAAATGGTATCTTACGGTTTGCCGAAGCGTTGACTGCGGCGACAGAAACAGATACAGATATTTTCTTTTTGAATCGGACAGCCCTCTTGGCGGCTACAAGTTCAAGGACAAGACAAGAGTCGGCTCCGATACGGGCGGTTCAATAATAAGACTTCACGATGAATTATATTTTGTATGCGGATCCGACGCCTCACTCAGAGCGAATTATCACGCATACCGATTGGAAGATTTTGCAAGCTTCAAAAAAATGAAGTTTGACTACGATGACGGCGGATTCAGAGGATGGGGAACAATAGTTCCTCTTCCCTTCGGAAACAGAACGAAGCTTTTGTGGCTCACCTTCGACAGACACAATGCCGACAGCGAGAACAGGTGGAGCTACGGAAATCTGTATGCGTTCGAAGCATTTATCTGACGGAGAATTTATGGAAACACAGCTTGAAAATCTCGGCAACAACACTTTTGTGTGCGTATCGAAGGATCATACGTTCGGCACGGATGCAATTGCACTGGCGCATTTCAGTGCACCAAAAAAGAATACGGTTGCGTGCGACCTGGGCTCAGGCTGCGGAATCATCCCGATGCTGTTCTGCCGTGACGGGCTGTGCAGGTCGGTTACTGCCGTCGAGATACAGGAAAACGCCTGCCGTCAGATTGAAAAAGCAATCGGGATAAATTCGCTTCAGGAAAAATTCAGCGTTGTTAATCACGATTTGAGAACAATCACGGAAAACGACATAAAGCTTTACAGCTTCGATCTTGTGACGATGAATCCTCCCTACAAGGCACCGGGAGCAGGCAAAACGAGTCTTTCCGAGTCGGCGCTTATAGCACGTCACGAGATAATGTGCGTTTTTGACGATGTTACGAAGGCGGCGGTGAAGCTTTTGAAATTCGGAGGCAGACTTTGTGTCTGTCACAGGCCCGAAAGGCTTGCGGATGTTATCTGCTCAATGAGAGAAAACGGCATTGAGCCGAAGAGGGTGCGGATGCTTGTGCATACCGTCGGCAAGAGTGCTTGTCTTGTGATGGTTGAAGGTAAGAAGGGGGCATCATCGGGAGTCGTCATAGAGCCCGACATGATACTCAGAAACGAAGACGGAACATATACGGAAAAAGCTCTTTCAATGTACGGAGCTTACAGGTGATATAATGAGCGGAAAACTTTTTGTGGTGGGAACACCCATAGGAAATCTCGGCGATTTTTCGGAAAGGGCTGTCAGAACACTCGAAGAGTGTGACTTTATAGCGGCGGAAGATACCAGGGTGACGCTGAAGCTTCTCAATCATTTCGGAATCAGAAAGCCGATGATAAGCTACTATGAGCATAATCGGCTTGAACGTGCCGAGGGCATCATTTCGCGTATTATGAACGGTGAAAGCTGTGCCCTTGTGACGGATGCGGGAATGCCGGCAATATCCGATCCGGGTGAAGATCTTGTCAGACTTTGCCACGAAAGCGGAATAACCGTTTCGGCGGTGCCGGGACCGTGTGCGTTTTCCACGGCAATTGCTATTTCGGGTATGCCGTCGGGAAGATTTACGTTTGAGGGATTTCTCAGTGTCAACAAACAAAGCAGACGTGAGCATTTGCTTGAAGTAAAAAAAGAAAAGCGGACAATGATATTCTACGAAGCGCCGCATAAATTGCCGGCAACGCTTCGCGATATGTACGAAGCTTTCGGTGACAGAAAAATAGCAATTGTCAGAGAGATAACCAAGATATATGAAGAGGTTATACGGACAACGTTCGGTGAGGCCTGCAAAAAGTACGCCGACGGTACGCTCAAGGGCGAAATTGTACTGATAATAGAGGGCTACACCGAGGACGAAGAAAAGTCGGTTACTCTTGACGATGCGACAGCGTATGCGAGGGATCTGATGGCTTCGGGAGCATCACCGACACAGGCGGCGAAGGAAGCTGCAAAGGAATTCGGATTCAAAAAAGGCGATATATACAAACTGTTGACAGAGGCTTGACGGAAAGGAAACGGCATGGAACTTTTTAAAAACATGACAGAGGCATTCGCGGATTATCCGAAGCTGACACTTGTGCTGATAATTGCGGTTTTACTGACGGTGTTTGTATGTATAATGGCGGGAAGAGCATCGTCGAAGATGAGCAAACGGCGTAATGCGGAGCTTGAAAAAATTAAGGAAGAAGTAAGGCTTCGTGAAAAATTTTCGAAAATAAACAGAGAATCTGTGCTTGAAGCGGATTGCAGAGAGCTTCTTAAAGGTCTTACTTCCAATATACAGATGCAGATTGAAAAAAGTGAAGATATAAAGGGAGCGTTCAATTCTCTCGATAAAGAAAAACGTTTCGTGTATGCGCTGGACTATGTGTTCTTTGAGGATGCGGACACGCTCAGTTCTTTTTTCAGACTGAACGGAAAGCCTCTTACGACGTCGGCGAACGAAGCCTTCCGTGAGATAATAGGCGGAGGGGAAGCAAAGCTTTTTGAAAGAGCGTACACGATGTTTGACGAGGACGATGAAACGACATCGGTGATAAAAACGGAGATTGAGGAAAACGATGCGAAGTTTTCAGAGCTTGATACGGAATCGGTTTTCGGAAAAATCCGTGATTATATAGCAGATCATGCAGAAATTTTCAATGAATAATCGGAGGGCAGGTTATGGCAAGATTTATCATTTCAGCTTTTGCTGACGAAGCTTCAAGGGAGATCAGAAAACAGATTGAAGCTTGCAAAAAGAACGGTATCACACACATCGAGCTTCGAGGACTTGACGACGGAAAGAGCATCAACAAGATCACACCCGAAGAAGCGAAAGAGCTCAGAAAAATTCTCGACGAGGGCGGCATCGGAGTATCCGCCATCGGATCGGGTTACGGAAAAATCGAGATTACGGATGATTTCGAGCCTCATTTTGAGGAATTCAAGAATACCGTCGAGGTGGCAAAGATTCTCGGAACGAAGAACATCCGTATGTTCAGCTTTTATTTCAGCAAGGGTGAAAGCTACGAGGAATACAGGGATGAGGTTATCCGCAGAGTGGAGGCGTTCTGTGACTATGCCGCGGAGCACGGTATCAGATGCTGTCATGAAAACGAATGCGGTATATACGGCGACATTCCCGAAAGATGTCTTGATCTTCATAAGACACTCGGCGACAAACTCGGTGGAATTTTTGATCCTGCAAACTATATTCACAGCAAGGCGGATATCCTCGAAGGATATGAGATGCTGGAGCCTTACATAGATTATCTTCATGTCAAGGATGCGCGTTATTCCGACGGCGTTGTAACTCCGGCGGGAATGGGCGATGCAAACTTTACGGAGCTTCTTCGCAGATTTTCGAAGAAGGACGGAGCACATTTCCTGACTCTCGAGCCGCACCTTGCGGTATTTGAAGGTCTTGCGGAGCTTGAAAAGCACGGCGGATCGGGAGCACTTCTTGAGGGCAAGGGCGAGTTTACGTATGCAAGCAGAGATGAAAGCTTCGCGGCGGCGGCATCGGCACTTCACCGTCAGATAGAGCTTGTACAGCCTATCCGTCTTGGTATCATCGGTGTCGGAAACATGGGAACGAGTCATGTGCGCTTCTTTGCAAACGGAAGAATAAAAGAGATGCGTCTTACGGCGATTGCCGATCCGAGAGAAGAAAGACTGAAGGTCAATACGGAGATTTATCCCGGTATAGCAACATTCTCGAATGACAGAGAGCTTATCGACAGCGGACTTTGCGATGCCGTTATCGTTGCGACACCTCATTATTCACATCCCGACATCACCTGCTATGCGATTGAAAAGGGACTTCATGTGGTTGTCGAGAAGCCTGCCGGAGTCTATACGAAACAGGTCCGTGAAATGAACGAATTTGCGGCGGCTCACGACAGAGTTTATACGATCATGTTCTGTCAGAGAACAAACCATGTTTACCGCAAGGTGAAGGAGCTTGTTTCTTGCGGAAAATACGGTGAAATCAGAAGAGTCAACTGGATTATTACCGACTGGTACCGCACACAGGCATATTATAATTCGGGCGGATGGAGAGCCACGTGGAAGGGTGAAGGCGGCGGAGTGCTTCTTAATCAGTGTCCGCATAACCTTGACCTCTGGCAGTGGATTTGCGGAATGCCGTCAAAAATCAGAGCATTCTGTCACGAGTCGAAGTGGCACGATATCGAGGTAGAAGACGACGTTACGATTTATGCCGAATATCCGAACGGCGCGACGGGCGTATTTGTTACATCGACGGGCGATGCGCCCGGTACAAACCGACTTGAAATCACGATGGACGGAGCGAAGATTATTTGCGAAGACGGACAGAAGATCACGCTTTACGAGCTTGACGAATTGACGAGTGACCACTGTGCAAACTGTGAAGGCGGATTCGACAAGCCGACGGGACACTTTGTCGAGGTCGAAACGGACGGGCTCAACGAACAGCACGTCGGTGTTCTCAATGCGTTTGCGGCAAACGTTCTCCGAGGAGAAAAGATGGTTGCGGAGGGCGCAGAAGGTATCAATTCGCTCATGATTTCCAATGCGGCACACCTTTCGTCGTGGCTCAATGAAGCGGTTACGCTTCCCGTTGATGAAGAGGTATTTCTTCGTGAGCTCAACAAAAAGGTTGCAACGAGTGCCGACAAGACGAATGTAAGTGAAACGGGCGGCGAAACAGATATGTCCAAGTCATTTTGAGGAGGTTTATAAATGTACGAAAATATGAACGGTAAAATAGCGGTTGTCACGGGTGCCGGCGGAGTTCTTTGCAGCGGTTTTGCAAGAGATCTTGCGAAGCAGGGCGTAAAGGTTGCCGTGCTTGATCTTAACGAGGAGGCGGCAAAGGCGGTTGCCGACGATATCAATGCAAACGGCGGTACGGCTCTTGCCGTAAAGTGCAACGTTCTTGAACAGGAAAGCCTTGAAGAGGCAAGAAAGATTATAACGGAAAAACTCGGCACCTGTGATATTCTTATAAACGGAGCGGGAGGAAACTCTCCTCTCGGAACAACGACGAAGGAAACTCTTGAGCTTTCCGACATAGCTGAAAAAGCGGAGGGTGTGAAGACGTTCTTCGATCTTGATGCAAAGGGAATCGAATTCGTTTTCAATCTCAATTTCCTCGGAACGCTTCTCACGACGCAGTGCTTCGCAAAGGAAATGGTCGGCAAAAAGGATGCGTGTATTCTCAACGTTTCTTCGATGAATTCATACAGACCTCTGACAAAAATTCCTGCTTATTCCGCGGCGAAAGCGGCAGTGTCGAATTTTACACAGTTTATGGCAGTTCATTTTGCGGATGTAGGCATCAGAGTCAATGCACTGGCACCGGGCTTCTTTGCCACAAACCAGAATCATAAACTGCTTTTCAACGAGGACGGAAGCCTTACTCCGAGATCGAACAAGATCATCACTCATACACCGCTGAGAAGATTCGGCACACCCGAAGACCTCACGGGAGCACTCTTGTTCCTTTGCGATTCTTCGAAGTCGGCTTTCATAACGGGTGTTATTCTTCCCGTTGACGGCGGTTTCTCGGCATATTCGGGAGTATAAGGAAAGAAACAGAAAAAGCAAGGCTTGCATCGGTTGTGTTGCCGATGCAAGCCGTTTTGTTGAGAATATTTATGTTTCTTCATCGATGAGGTGCTGTGCAATCAGATCGAGAAATTCCTCTTTCTTGGAGAATGCACGATAAGAGAGGATGAGCTGCTGTTCATCACGTGTCAGATTTCTGAATTCCTCCGTTTCGGCCTTTTCTTCGGGAGAAAGCTCAGGCGATGAGAGGTGAACGCTCATCGGCTCATGCGCCGACTCGTCGTGAACAAGTCGGTCAAGAGAAATTTTGTAGAGTCTTGCAAGTATGACAAGCTTGTTTACGGGAGGGCTTATTTTGCCGTTTTCGTAATAAGCGTAGGTTGAACGGTCAAGCGAGAGCAGGTCGGCAATATTTTGCTGAGTATAACCTGCCGCGACACGAAGCTCTTTCAGAAGTTTGTGAAGATTCAATACTATCCCTCCTCGAAATAATTATAAACCAAAAAACGTCAATGTCAACATTTTTGGAAAAAAGTTGAAAACTGTTGATTTTTGTATAAAGTAAAGTATAATAATATTATTACATATATATAGGTGACAGTTATGGGATTGTTTGATAAGACGAAATATTTTATTATCGACATGGACGGAACCTTCTATCTCGGAGATACGATGATAGACGGCGCCGACGAGTTTATATACAAGGCGAAAGAAGCAGGTAAGGATTTCTGCTTTTTCACCAACAATTCATCAAACAGCGTGGAGCTTTGCCGTAACCGACTGAGAAAGATAGGTTTCCCCGTGACCGAAGACAAGGTAGTGCTTTCATCGGACGTTGCCGTCGATTTCATTAAAAGAAACTATAACGGTAAAAAAGTCTATCTTCTCGGCAACGGGAATCTGTACGACTGCTTCATAAAGGGCGGGATTACCCTTTGCGACGACGATCCCGACATCGTCGTTCTCGGATTTGATACCGATCTCACCTATGAGAGAATTCTCAAGGCATGCAATTTTATAGCAAAGGGCAAGGTGTATATTGCGACACATCCCGATGTTAACTGTCCGACAAAGGACGGCTTCATGCCGGATACGGGTGCCATGATGGCAATGATCGAAGCTTCAACGGGCAAAAAACCGATAATCGTCGGAAAACCGATGATACATACCGTAAATTATATTTCACGGCTTCTCGGCTGCAAAAAAGAAGAGCTCATGTTCATCGGAGACAGGTTGGAAACGGATATAAAAATAGGTTTCGACAACTCAATACCGACAGCACTCGTGCTCAGCGGAGTGACAGATGAGAAGATGCTGAGAGAATCGGATGTGAAACCGACGGTTACGGCGAAGGATCTTCGCGATCTTTCCAAGTTTTTTTGATTTTGTAACAAAGATGTAAACAAATTTTGTTGACAATTAAATATGCTTGTGCTATAATTCAGTGTGAATATAGGTAAAGTTTTATTCTTATAGCTGAACGGAGGGCTGAATCGTGAAAATTTTCTTGAAAAAAGCGATCTCAACGGTACTGTTTGCAGCAGTGCTGCTTTCTGCATTTTCATTCGTGTCTTACGCTCAGAGTGCAGAAATGCCTATAAGCATCAGCGTTTCAGGCATCGGTACGGTTGCCGACGCCGACGGAAACAAGGCCGACGGTTCCGCTCTCACGTATTCCGTAGGCTCCACCGCAAGCTTTACCGCCACTCCCTATGCAGGCTGGGAGTTCCTCTACTGGGTTAACACGGAAACGAACAGAATTGTTTCCTTTGAAGAAACATATACCTTCAAGGTTGCTACATATGCAGTCATCGAGGCTGTTTTCGAGTATCTCGATCCCGAGTATCACAGAGTTGTTTATCTCTCTGACGGCGGCAACATCATTCTCTCCGACTTCTGGGCACTCGGTGATCTCAGCTACGAGGAACCCGATGAAAAGATCTATGTCGGCGGAAAGACGTGGGCAGGCTGGGACATGAGTATTGCCGAAATCGCAGAGAAACCCGGCGCCGTGTATGTTTATCCCGAATATACGGATGTTGCAAGCTACACCGTAACAACGGTTATTGACGGTGCCGTTTCCAAAAAGGAAGGACAGTACGGCACACAGATGTCGATAAAGGCTCCCGAAACGCTTGACGGCGAGGATTTCTCGTACTGGGTAATCTATCCCGAGGATCCGGATCTTGACGAGCCTCAGATCGTCAGCTACTATGCGGATTACCAATTTATTATTACCAACAACATGACAGTTCATGCAGTATACGGCAAGGAGGACGGCGACGGCATCGTCACGAGAATTGCGGGAGATATCCCCAACTTCAAGGATTCAGCCATTACGTTCAATGCCGAAAGAAGCATTTCGACGGACTATACCATTCTTCAGCACGGACTTATCCTTACTCAGGATATTACCATCGGAAACAGCGAGTCACTCTTCGTCATCAACCCCGATGAACCACTTATCAGAAAGGGTACCTCGAACAACACCTACCGTGCAGGTACGTACTCGGTAACGCTCCGCAACTGGCACGACACAATGATCAGTGGCGGTAAAGAGGTCGATTATTATCCGCTTGTATTTGTCAGATCTTACGTCATCGTACAGAACGCTGACGGCGAGACAATGACGGTTTACAGCAGAATTTACTGTGCAGACTATGTCAACACCACATTCGAGGGTGTTATCGAAGGCGATAACTACGACGATCCCTTCGCCAACGGTTAAGCTTGTGACGGGGAGTTACGTAATCTCCGTTATAATAAATTAATAAAGAAAGGGGAATTATCGATGAAGAAGTATCAAAAGCCGGCACTTGATATTGAGCGTTTCGATGTAGAAGATGTCATCACTGTTTCTGCAGTTGTAGAAGACAAGGATCCCGGAATCCTTGACAGTGAAGTTCTCGGAACATCAGCTCCCATCATTGTTGACTTCAACTAATGACCCTTTTGGCAGGCGGCGACGGCTGTCTGCCTTGGACGAGTTATCCAAAGCCACGCTTTGTTTACATATATTTTAATGATTCTATATTGTTAAGAGGTTGATTGCATTGAGAACATATAAAAAACCTGAACTTAAAATCGAGTTTTTCGAAGTGGAAGATATCATCACTGTCTCCGCTGTTATCGAAGAGCCCGAAGAAACATTTACAGATTCCGACATTACGGTGCCGGATGTATCAGTGCCCGATGAACCGGCTACCGATCCCGTTGAAACAACGACGGATCGTCCCGGTACTACACGTGAGCCCGTAATCTTCGAAGAGGAAGTAATGGGTGGTAATCCGGTGCAGGAAGTTCTCAATAATCTCTACGACAATTTTGTCGAAATCTTTTAACAGTATCATAGAAATATTTTATAGAAGCTGTACGAATAATAATCAGTACAGCTTTTTTTATTGAAAAAGAATTGCAACGTGAATAAAGGGGAAAGGAGCGGTACCGAGAGTATAAAGCGGATTTTATTCCGTTTTGTGCGAATTCAAGTATCGCATAGCGATTAAGATGAAGCTTTTAGTTCTTGACGGAAACAGTATTATCAACAGAGCTTTTTACGGAATAAAGCTGCTTACGACGAAGGACGGCAGATTCACCAACGGAATCTACGGCTTTATGACCATACTTCTCAGGCTGCGTGACGAATGTAATCCCGACGGTATAGTTGTTGCATTCGATCTTAAAAAGCCGACATTCCGACATGAGCTCTACTCGGAATATAAGGCGGGCAGAAAAGGTATGCCCGACGAGCTTGCACAGCAGATGCCGGTGCTTAAAGATCTCTTGAAGGCAATCGGTTGTACCGTGCTTGAAATGGAAGGCTATGAGGCCGACGATATACTCGGAACACTGTCGCGACTTTGCTGTGAGGACAGCGGATACGAATGTGTTATTGCTACGGGTGACCGTGATTCTCTTCAGCTTGTAAATGACGAAACAACGGTATTTTTGGCTTCTACAAAGATGGGACGTCCCGTTACCGTTCACTATACACCCGACAAAATCATGGAGGAGTACAACGTCACACCCGGACAGCTTATCGACATAAAAGCGCTTATGGGCGACAGCTCCGACAACATACCGGGAGTTGCGGGAGTCGGACAGAAGACGGCGATTGATCTTATCAGCAGATTCAAAAGCATCGACTGTATTTTTGAAAATATCGACGACATCGATGTGAAAAAAGGTGTCAGAGAAAAGCTTCGCTCAGGCAGGGACAGCGCCTATCTCAGCAGAACACTCGGCACAATCTGCTGTGAAGTTCCGATAGAAAAGGACCTTAGCGGTTATCTTATGAAAGAGATCGATGTTCTTTCGGCAACACAGATTCTTACTTCGCTCGAGATGTTTTCGATGATTGAAAAGTTAAAGCTTCCGGCACAGGAAATGCGTATCGCCGATGAAGAGGAGCCCGAAAAAGAGATTGCTTCAATCAAAGAATACGATTTGGAAAAGCTTCTTTCCGAAATCCGATCTTTCAAAAAGGTTTATTTCGACTGTGAGTACGAAAGCGGATACGTGGTCGGCATGATTCTGACAGCGGACGGCGACACGGTGTATGAGGTCCCTTGCACAAGTCTTTTGTTCCCTGAATTCATGAAGAGATTTCTTGAAGATTCCGCGATAGAAAAGAATGTTACCGACAGCAAAAGACTTTTTGAATATGCAATCAGAAATTCGATTGATATAAAGTCCGTGACGAACGACCTGATTCTTACGGGTTACGTGCTCAATCCGTCGGCAAGCAGTTATGCGGCAGACAGACTGGCGCAGGAGTATTCCGTGCCGATGAAGAAGGCGGAAAATGACAGTATAAAAGCTGTATCCGTGCTGCCCGAATTATTTGATACCCTGCTTAAAATGGTAAAAGACAACGGTCAGGAGGAGCTTCTCTACAAAATAGAGCTTCCGCTTGCCTTTGTGCTTGCAAGCATGGAGGTTATCGGATTCGAAGTGGATTCCGAAGGAATCGAGAGCTTCTCCGCCGAAATCGAAGGCGACATAGAAAAAGTCAAAAACAGTATTTTTGACAAAATCGGTTTTGAATTCAATCTCAATTCACCGAAGCAGCTTGGAGAAGCCCTTTTTGAAAAGATGGGAATACCTTCAAAGAAAAAGACGAAGAGCGGGTATTCGACGAATGCGGAAGTGTTGCAGTCTTTGGCATACGATTACCCCGTCGTTTCCGAAATATTGGAATACAGAACTCTCTCTAAGCTTAAATCGACGTATTGCGACGGGCTTTTGAAAGTGGTGTCGCACGACGGAAGAATTCATTCGACACTCAACCAGACGGAAACGAGAACGGGCAGAATATCGTCGGCGGAGCCGAATTTGCAGAATATTCCCGTGCGTTCCGAAATCGGAAGTCGTATGAGAAAGTTTTTCAAGGCGAAGGACGGCTTCGTTCTCGTTGATGCCGACTATTCGCAGATCGAGCTTCGTGTTCTTGCAGATATAGCGGATGACGAAGTGATGATCAATGCGTTCAACAACGGTGACGATATTCACACGATTACCGCATCGCAGGTATTTTCAATGCCGAAAGAGATGGTTACACCGCTGATGAGATCGAGGGCAAAGGCGGTAAACTTCGGAATCGTCTACGGAATAGGTGCCTTTTCGCTGTCGAAGGATATAGGCGTTTCCGTGCGTGAGGCGGACAGCTATATAAAAGGTTATCTCAGACACTATTCCGGTGTAGAAAGATATATGGAACGTGTCGTGGCGACGGCAAAAGAAAACGGATATGCCGTGACAAAGTACGGCAGACGGAGATATCTTCCTGAGCTTTCATCGTCGAACGGAAATCTCAGAGCATTCGGGGAGAGAGTGGCACGCAATATGCCGATACAAGGTACGGCGGCCGACATCATAAAGGTGGCAATGGTCAGAGTGCAGGACAGACTCTTAAAAGAGGGCATGATGGCAAGACTCATTTTGCAGGTGCACGATGAACTGATCGTTGAGGCACCCGAAAACGAGGCGGAAAAGGCGGCGGAAATTCTGAAATTCGAGATGGAAAACGTCGCTTCGGACATGAAGGTCCGACTTCTTTCAGATGTCGGCATAGGAAAAACGTGGTACGAAGCGAAGAAATAGGAGAAAAAATTGAGAATAGGTACTTTGGAAATAAAGGGATGCGCATCGCTGGGACCGATGGCGGGAGTTGCCGACAGAGCGTTCAGGGAACTTTGCGTATCGTACGGAGCGTCGTACGTCATCGGTGAAATGGCAAGCGCCAAGGGCATAAGCATGAACGACAGAAAGTCGGGAGAGCTTTTGTCCCTTTCGGAAAAAGAACGTCCTGCAGGAGTTCAGATTTTCGGTGATGAACCTCTTACCATGGCAAGAGCGGCAGAAACGGCACTTCGCTATGAACCTGAATTTATTGATATCAACATGGGGTGTCCTGCACCGAAGGTGGCGGGAAACGGCGGAGGCAGTGCGCTTATGAAGCGCCCCGAGCTTGCTGCCGAGATCGTAAGAGAATGTGTGAAGGCTGTCAACGTACCCGTCACGGTGAAGATGCGTACCGGATGGGACGATGAGCATCTCAATGCGGTTGAGCTGTCAAAAATGTGCGAAGATGCCGGTGCTTCGGCAATAACGGTGCACGGAAGAACGAGAGTACAAATGTATGCACCGCCCGTGAACATTGATATGATAGCGAAAGTCAAATCGGCCGTCGGCATACCCGTAATAGGCAACGGGGATATTGTTGACGGAGCGTCTGCAAAAGAAATGCTGGAGCGCACGCGATGCGATTTTCTGATGATCGGCAGAGGTGCACTCGGAAGACCGTGGATATTCCGTCAGGTAGAGGCATATCTTAAAAACGGAGAAATTCTGCCTGAACCGCCCGTTGAAGAGAGAATGAACGTGATGCTCAGGCACATTGAAAAGCTGTGCGAATACAAGGGCGACTACATAGGAATGAGAGAAGCCAGAAAGCACTCGGCATGGTACATCCGAGGAATCAAGGGCGCGGCATCGTACAGAAACAGCATCGGGAAGCTGTCAACCATGGATGAATTGAAAGCTTTGGCAGAGGATGTAATCAATAACAATGAATAACGGGAGAAATCATTGCGATTTCTCCCGTTTGACTGTCGATAAAGTCGTCACAGCGTGCATAAATTCATTATAAAGTAAAATACATAGTTACTTTCAATGAGTCACCTTGTGTTGCTGTGATTTTTATTTAGAGTTAAATGTTTATATGCACTTGCCCCTTTTTTTGCCTCCCGCCGTACCCTTGTACTGCTTCGGGCGAAAGAAAGGGGCGTCTGACTTCCTTTCTCGAAGTCACAACGTGTTCGAAAAACTTGTGTTTTCGAACACGCTGACGGGAGAAATCGTTGCGATTTCTCCCGTTAATTTTATAAAATGTTAACCGACGACAGTTCTGTATTCTCCTTTTTTCAAAGGGGCGACCGACAGACCGTTTATTTTTTTAATATCGCTCATGAAGACGTAGCCTTCGGGAAGAGAGATCTGACCTGTTACGCAGTCGGGGCAGTCGACGGTCAGAATGATTGCGGCTCCTTCACGAACCCACTTGACGGAAATTCTTCCGCACGGAGCATCGTAATAAGCTTCCGCATTACCGAGAGCCTTCAGGTAATCGGGGCAGATATCGAAATCGTTCACGCCCTTTTCACGGGGATTTACACGAAGACCGACAACGCGCTGAATGAACCAGCTCACGATATCACCGAAGAAATGATGGTTGAGCGACTCGGGATTGTCCCATTTCTCACGGGGACGGAAATCCTCGGGAAGCGAGGTGAGCCCCTGATCGATAAAGAATCCGTAAGAAGGATAATCGTGACGGGTGATCATCTTGAATGCAAGATCACCTCTGCCGAGGTCTGAAAGAACATGGAATATAACGCGAAGACCGATGATACCCGTGTCAAGGTGATCGTCCGCTTTTTCGATGAGCTTTACGAGTACGTTTCCTGCCTGAGCCTTTTCACCGTCGCTGAAAACTCCGTAATAAATGCAGATGGCCTGGGAAGTCTGGCAGCGTGAACGGACAGTCATCGTTGAAAAATCAATATAATTCTTACGCACGGCATCGCGAAGCTCATCTGCAATTCTGTCCGAGAAGTCTGCATGATGAGGAAGATTCATGGCGCGGAAGAGCTTGGCTGTTTTTCTGCAAATATACATACTGATAACGGTGTCGGTGATTTCAAGAGGCGAGGTAGGCTCACCTGCACCGCGACTCGGCTGGAGCCAGTCGCCGAGACCGATTGCGACAATACCGTTTTCGTCGCGTTGCTGTGCTATATAGGAAACATAGCGGAGCATGGCTTCCTTACATTCGATTGCGGGAGTGAGATCTCCTCTCATGCGATAGATCTGCCAGCAGATTTCGGTAAGAGCATTGTCCCACGCAGGTCCGTTACCCCACTTGAAGCCCCAGCCCGTTGTGGGAACGATACCGGGAAGAGCACCTTTATCGTTTTGTGCCTTGCAGATGTTGCGAAGCCATTCACGGTAGCTTTTTTCGGGAGTCAGAGTGAGAATAATATGCTCGGCGGATACAGCGGCATCGCCCGTCCAGCCGTTCTTTTCACGGTGAGGGCAGTCTGTCGGGAAGTAGAAGAAGTTAGCGAGATCGGAACGTCTTGCCATAACACCGAGTTTATTCATCGTGTCGTCGGAGCATGAGAAGCTGCCTCTTTCACGGATATCGGAATGAGCAACAAGCATGGTTACAAGATCGGGTGCAGCCTGATCTTCATCAAGTCCGATAACATACGCATAACGGAATCCGTGATAGGTAAATGCAGGCTCAAAAATCTCGTTTTCGGCACCCTTGCAGATATAAACATCGGACTGAGAATATCCGTTAGGGCAGAAATGGAAATTCTGATATGACGGCTCACCCGTGCTTTTTACGAATTCGCACATCTGAATACGGATCTGCTGACCTTTTCTGCCGTTGATTTTAAGACGGATTATACCCGCCGTGTTGAATCCGAAATCATAGAGATAGCCTTCTTCACTGTCGGAGAAGCTGAGCTGGGTTTCGGGAGAACGGTCAGGTTTTCCGTGCTGATAGAGAGAAGCCTTTCTGACGGAAACGGCTTCAACTTCACGGGAGATAACGACGGGATCCGCTTCGCATATACGGAATTCGCCTCGGGGCATTTCAGCCTTTGTTACGAAGCCCCAGTCACTGTCGTTGAAGTAAGGCTTGTTCCAGCCGTCCTGCTCTTTTTCGGCATCATAAAAACAGCCTGCCCGAAGGTCATCGAAAAATATCGGTGACGGGGCCGTGCGGAAGCTTTCGTCCGCTTCAAAAGCGAAAACGTCACCGCCGACAAGCGTTGCCTCAAACCTCAGCGAGAACTTCGGAGCGCCGCGGAATACGGCCGTTTCAAAATCCCAGATATATCCTCCGGGACAGTTCTGCATACCGTTTCCGAGAATAAGACCGATTACGTTTTCGCCCCTGACGAGATATTCCGAGATTTCATAGCTGTCAAAATAAACGATATCGTCGGGATTTGATATATAGGGTGCAAGAAGTCCCTTCGTGATTTTTTTGCCGTTTATAAAAAGATCGTAAAAACCGAGTCCGCTGACAGTTACCGACGCCGACGTGAAAGCATCGAGAACGAAGGATTTGCGGATATACGGTGCGTTGACATGTTTTTCGAACGTACAGAATTCATCCGTCGCCTTGTAAAAGTATTTCGGAAAAGACACAGTAATACCTCCTTATAATTCGTGATTCAACATTACCATAAATATCGGAAAAAGTAAATCAAAATTCTTTAAAAAGCGGCATCAGAAATGCTCAAAAGCTCCGCAAGGCCTTTTCGGGAATGCTCTGAAAAAGTCGTCACAGTTTTTGTGTATTTCTACACCTTCTGAATATTCGGCACTGTTTGCATCCACGGTATCATATCCGTAAATAATTCTTGATAATGTTGTCGCGGATAACGTGATATCTGCCTCGATACCGTCGTTCATTCTGCGTACACGGTGTTCATTACCGCCGTAGCAAACATTGTATACACCCGATACAGTCGGCATTGTGTCAACTATCCTGAGTGTAAATTCACCTTCTTTTTCCGGATAACTGTTTGCATTCAGCATTTTTTCGGTGTCGATTATTCTTGCCGCAAGATCGGGCACCCGCGTGTACTTCGTGTGAACATAGTGCTTTAATAAAAGATCTGTTTCATGACACAGCGAACAGTCAGGCAGCTCGATTTCGTCAAACTCACCCTCGAACATACGGAGAAACGAGAAAATCTCTCTGAGTCCGTTCGGCGAATCGTATGCCATTTCGTTTACCGTCAACAGAGTGTTTTCGTAATGGTTTACATAAAATGTTCTCGAAAACGAAAATGTAACGTAAGCCGACGGTTTTCCCTTATCGTAATAAACGTAAGTCTGTCTTCCTTCACGTGTGTATTGAGAATCATCATACCTTTTCGGCAACAGATTTCTTCCTCTTGAAAAAGAATTGTATATGCTCAGAACGTCGGGAAGCATCTTTTTTTCATATGGCACAAAGTTACATCTTCTCGGCACGAAATCTATCATGCGGACGGGAAATCTTAAAATCAGGTGATCCGCAACCTTGTTGTATCCGAATTGCTCATAGTAAGAAAATGAAAACGGATGAAGTACGGATACCGCGACATCGTTTTCGGCGGCATAATTGTGCATAAAGTCAAACATTTTTCGGATATTTCCGCCGCGACGGTTTTCGACGAGTGTTCCGATACCGCCGGGAAGAACAGACTTTACAAAGGTTTCAGAAAAGGATGTTTCACAAAATGTGAAGTAGCCCGTCGAAAGGATTTTACCTTCTTCGGTTGCACCGACTTTCAGGACAGAAATTTCTTCTTTGATATCTTTTGACAGAATTTCTATATTCAACTGCTTTCCTCCTCGTGCAAATGCTGTACCGATTATATCACAAAATTTCATAAGTTTCCACCGAAACGAGTTTTAAAATCAAAAAATTGGCACTAATAAAAAGTGAAAGACAGAGAACAATAACAACTGCAAACGCAATTACACGAGTAAAGGGGTGTAAAGAATAATGTCAAGAAGTGGTAACAACAGCGTAGTACCCGAAGCACGTGAAGCACTCGATCGTTTCAAGATGGAGGCAGCTTCCGAAGTTGGTGTAAACCTCAAGCAGGGTTACAACGGTAATCTTACTTCCAAGGAAGCCGGCAGTGTCGGCGGCCAGATGGTTAAGAAGATGATCGAAGCATACGAAAAGGGCATGAAATAAAGCTCTTAGCGGATATTTAACCGTCGCGGACAAGCTCGTCTGCGACGGCTTTTTCGATTATTCTATATCTTGTGTAGAGGAAAGAAAGGATACCTATTTTGCAAAAAAATATGACAATTTTGATACAATTTAATGGCGTTAAAATATTGACATATAAAATCCGTTAATATATAATAAAAATACGCTGGGGGCAAATAAGAGCAAAATGGAGCAGATTTGCACCGATTTTTTTGAGGAAAGGCAGGCGGTTTCAGTGGCAGGATTATTCGGACAGTATACTCATTCACTCGATCAGAGAAACCGTTTGTTTGTGCCCTCAAAGATGAGAGAGGCTCTCGGAAGCAAGTTCGTTCTCTACGTCCCGAACAACGGCGACAGGTGCGTTTTCGGTTATTCGCTGGCGGACTGGGATGAGGCGATGAACAGATTTAACGATCAGGAGCCTTCACGTCAGCTTGCTCTCAGGCAGAGATACATTTACAAGCATGCCGACAGTGCCGATGTTGACAATCAGGGACGTTTTACGTTTCCTGCATCGTTCATGGAGCAGGCAGGTATCGAAAAGGAAGTTTTTATCCTCGGAGTAGGTCGCAGAGTGGAATTCTGGAATCCCGAAGAGTGGAAAAACATGGATGCCAGGTGCGAATCCGAAGCGATTGATCAGGGCTTCGAGCTGGCATTTTAACGGAGGGTGCACATGGAATTTTCTCATATACCTGTTCTTGCAAATGAAACAATCGAAGCTTTGAATATAAAGGAAAACGGCACCTATATCGACTGTACGGCGGGCGGAGGCGGACATTCGTCACTGATACTGGAAAGATTGACGGACGGAGTCCTTATCGACATCGACAGAGATCCGCAGGCAATAGAAACACTGACCGACAGATTTTCCGATCGGAACAACGTAAAGATAGTAAACGATAACTTTTTTAATATCAGAGAAATAATGGAGAATCTCCGCGTTGACGGAGCAGACGGAATCCTTGCCGACCTCGGTGTCAGTTCACATCAGCTTGATACTCCCGAAAGAGGCTTTTCGTTTCACAACGATGCACCTCTCGATATGAGAATGAGTATGAAGGGTTTAAGTGCCGCCGACGTAGTCAACACGTATGAAAAGAGTGAGCTTCAGCGGATACTGTACACCTACGGAGAAGAGAAATTTGCGCCGTCAATAGCGGCGGCAATTGTGAGAGAAAGAGCGACTGCACCGATTACGACAACATTACAGCTTGCAGATATAGTAAGAGATGCAGTACCGGCGGCAGTGAGAAGAGAAGGACATCCGGCAAGAAAAACGTTTCAGGCGATAAGAATCGAAGTGAACGGAGAGCTTCGCACACTCGATCAGGCGGTATGCGACATGTTCGAAAGCCTTAAACCGTCGGGAAGACTTGCGATAATAACCTTCCATTCACTCGAAGACAGAATAGTCAAACAGCGATTTGCACATTTTTGCTCCGGTTGTACGTGTCCTCCCGATTTTCCGGTATGCGTATGCGGAAAAGAGCCGAGAGGAAAAATACCGTGCAAGGCGGTAGGGGCGAGTAAGAGGGAGCTTTCACAAAACAGCAGAAGCCGAAGCGCGAAACTTCGTGTAATAGAGAAGATAAAATAAAGAAAGAGGGGACGTTATGAGAGCATTTAACGCAAATGCGGCACTTGACATGAATGCACCTGCAAGACAGGGAGCACCGAAACATTACGGAATACCGAACGAATCACAAAAGCGTGCAGTCAAACCGCCTCATCTTGTTCCCGACAGACAGGCGGAGGGAACGATAAACATCGGTCCGTTCAAAGTGACACCGGTGAAGGCGGCAAGGCTTGCGGTACTTACCTTTGCCTTTTCGTTCATGCTCGGAACGCTCATCTATCAGCGCGCTGAGATAGTACAGATGAATACGGATATAGCAAAACTTGAAACAAGCATAAGCGACAGCGAAAGTGAAAAGATACGTCTTGAAAACGAATTCAAAAGCCGTTATTCGATAGACAGTATTGAAAAGTATGCCGAAGAAGAGCTTGGTATGGTAAAAAGACAGAAGCATCAGGTATACTATTTTGTAAATGAAAACGAAGATGAAGTGTTGATTTTAGGCGGTAAGGAAATTAACTGATACGGTATTAATTCATGTCGGAAATCATATACTTTTGTAAACGGGAATAAATATGGTTTTGGAAGGAAGATTCCGCCACAGCATCGTTAAAAATCCTTGAAATAGCCTCCGTATGGCAAAGAGAAAAATCCGAGAATGTGCGTGAGATGCTTTATTTCAGATATATTGGATTCCCGTTTACAAAAGTATATGATTTCCGACATGAATTAATACCGTATCAGTTAATT
>JAZSPN010000119.1:0-3766 GCA_045537495.1 Acutalibacteraceae bacterium | reverse complement strand
GGCGACGTTAAGTATTCCGACATCTATCTCGGCGATTTCCCGATAATGACCGATAACGGAACATTCGTTATCAACGGCGCAGAGAGAGTTATCGTTTCTCAGCTTGTTCGTTCTCCCGGTGTCTACTTTGACATGACACATGACAAGACGGGTATCAGACTGTTTTCGAGCACAATCAACCCCAACAGAGGTGCCTGGCTTGAGTACGAAACGGACCCCAACGATATCTATTATGTCCGTATAGACAAGAACCGTAAAATTTTTATCACTACGTTTATCAGAGCCCTCGGTCTTGGAACTGATGCCGAGATTATGGATTTCTTCGGCGATGACGACAGAATCAGAGCTACTCTTGAAAAGGACGAAACGAAGAATACCGAAGAAGCTTTGATGGAAGTTTTCAAAAGACTTCGTCCCGGTGAACCCGTCACACTTGAAACTGCTCAGCAGCATATCGACAACCTTTTCTTCGATCCCTACCGTTATGACATTTCACGTGTAGGCCGTTACAAGTACAATAAAAAGCTTGCCATGGCGGCAAGACTTGCAGGCCACACGGTAACGGAGCCCGTATTCGATCCTTTTACGGGCGAGATGCTTGCCGAGGAAGGCGAAGTTATCTCGAGAGAAAAGGCTTACGACATTGAACAGGCAGGCGTTAAGTCGGTTACCGTTGCGGTTGACAACAGAGAGATCAAGATTATCTGTAACTGCATGGTAGATCCGCTTCCCTTCATGCCGGAAGGAATCACAAAGGCGGATCTCGTCGATAATTCTATCAACGAAAAAGTTCGTGCGGAAGTACTTCACGAGATTATCGACGGCTTCGAGGGTACCAATGAAGAGCTTCTTGAAACTCTCAAAAACCGTTGTGACGACCTTATTCCGAAGCACATTATCGTTGACGATATTCTGGCATCGGTTAACTACATTAACTGTCTTGCCAACGGAATCGGAAATCTCGACGACATCGACCATCTCGGCAACAGACGTATCCGTTCTGTCGGTGAGCTTCTTCAGAACCAGTTCCGCATCGGTATCTCACGTATGGAGAGAGTTATCCGTGAAAGAATGACGCTTCAGGCTCAGGAAGAAGAAGACAAGATCACTCCGCAGTCACTTATCAATATCCGTCCCGTACAGATGGCGATAAAGGAGTTCTTCGGATCTTCGCCTCTGTCACAGTTCATGGATCAGACAAACCCGCTTTCAGAGCTTACTCATAAAAGACGTCTTTCGGCACTCGGCCCCGGCGGTCTTTCAAGAGATCGTGCAGGATTCGAAGTCCGTGACGTTCATTACAGCCACTACGGACGTATGTGTCCCATTGAAACTCCCGAGGGACCCAATATCGGATTGATATCCTATCTTGCCACTTTCGCAAAAATCAATGAATACGGCTTCATTGAAGCTCCCTTCAGAAAGGTTGACAAGGAAACGGGCAGGGTCCTCGACGAAGTTCTTTATATGACTGCCGATGTTGAGGATAACTTCATTGTGGCACAGGCGAACGAACCTATTGATGAAGAAGGACACTTTGTCAACAAGAGAGTTGTTGCACGTTACAGAGATGAGTTCATCGAGGTTGAAAACACCCAGGCAGACTACATGGACGTTTCACCGAAGATGGTAGTTTCCGTAGCTACGGCGATGATTCCCTTCCTTGAAAACGACGACGCAAACCGTGCTCTCATGGGCTCAAACATGCAGAAGCAGGCTGTTCCGCTTCTTCGCACGGATGCACCTATTGTCGGTACGGGTATGGAATACAAAGCTGCTGTTGACTCGGGCGTATCCGTTCTTGCAAAAGAAGCGGGTGTCGTAACTCACGTCAGCGCAGATGCAATCGAGATCGTAACGGAGTCGGGTAAGGTCGACAATTACGAGCTTATCAAGTTCCTCGGATCCAACCAGGGCACTTGTATCAACCAGAAACCGGTAGTTGATATCGGACAGAGAATTGAAAAGAATCAGGTTATCGCAGACGGTCCCGCAACGGACATGGGCGAAATCTCCCTCGGCAAGAATGCTCTTATCGGCTTCATGACGTGGGAAGGCTACAACTACGAAGACGCTGTTCTTGTCAATGAAAAGATTGTACGTGACGACGTTTACACTTCAATTCATATCGAAGAGTACGAAGTCGAAGCAAGAGATACAAAACTCGGTGCCGAAGAAATCACGAGAGATATCCCCAATGTCGGTGACGATGTACTTCGTGACCTCGACGAAAGAGGTATCATCAGAGTCGGTGCAGAGGTACACTCGGGTGACATCCTTGTCGGTAAGGTAACTCCCAAGGGAGAAACGGAGCTTACCGCGGAAGAAAGACTTCTCAGAGCCATTTTCGGCGAAAAGGCGAAGGAAGTCCGCGATACTTCACTCAGAGTTCCCCACGGTGAATACGGAATCGTTGTCAACGTTGAAGTATTCACGAGAGAAAACAGCGATGAACTTTCACCCGGCGTAAATAAGGTTGTACGTTGCTACATTGCACAGAAACGTAAACTTTCCGTCGGTGACAAGATGGCGGGCCGTCACGGTAACAAGGGCGTTGTTTCCAGAATTCTTCCCCAGGAGGATATGCCCTTCCTTTCAGACGGTACACCTCTTGATATCGTTCTTAACCCCCTTGGCGTTCCCTCCCGAATGAACATCGGACAGGTTCTCGAAGTTCACCTCGGTTTTGCCGCAAGACACCTCGGCATGAGAGTCATGACTCCCGTATTTGACGGTGCCCACGAAGAGGATATCAGAGAAGCGTTGCGTGAAGCAGGTCTTCGCGAAGACGGCAAATCCATCCTGACAGACGGCAGAACGGGAAGAAAGTTCGATGCTCCCATCACGGTCGGTGTTATGTACTTCCTCAAGCTCTTGCACCTTGTCGATGACAAGATCCACGCAAGATCAACGGGACCGTACTCACTTGTTACTCAGCAGCCTCTTGGCGGTAAGGCACAGTTCGGCGGACAGCGTTTCGGCGAAATGGAAGTCTGGGCACTCGAAGCTTACGGTGCAGCCTACACACTTCAGGAGATTCTTACGGTCAAGTCGGATGACGTTGTCGGACGTGTAAAGACTTACGAAGCAATCGTAAAGGGCAAGAACGTACCGAAGCCCGGTATTCCCGAATCCTTCAAGGTTCTTATCAAGGAACTTCAGTCACTGGCACTTGATGTCAGCGTACTTGACGGCGAAGGCAACGAAATAGACCTCAAACAGAACTTCGATGCCGACGATTACGGATTCACTCAGGAAGACAGCAAGGCATTCACGAACGTAAACGATGCAGACGGTGCGGAAGGCTTTATGCTTGAAGATGAAAACGGCGAGCCCATCGAAGGAGATTTCGAATCCGACGATTATTCCTTCGAGGATGAAGACACGGCGGAAGAATTCTTCGATGACTACACAATTGACGAAGACGACTACGAATAATATCCGTTTCGGCAAAATTAGATTGCAAAAGGGGCTATAAAATGGAAAATAATACCTTTGAATCAATAAAAATCGGTCTTGCTTCGCCCGATAAGATCCGTGAGTGGTCTTACGGCGAAGTCAAAAAGCCCGAAACTATAAATTACCGTACACTCAAACCCGAAAAGGACGGTCTTTTCTGTGAGCGTATCTTTGGCCCCACGAAAGACTGGGAGTGTCATTGCGGTAAATATAAACGTATGCGTTATAAGGACAAGGTCTGTGAACGTTGCGGAGTTACAGTAACAAAAGCAAAGGTCCGCCGTGAGCGCATGGGACATATCGAGCT
>JAZSPN010000076.1:0-7956 GCA_045537495.1 Acutalibacteraceae bacterium | reverse complement strand
GCCTTCTTCCTTCACGCGGCGTTGCTGGGTCAGGGTTTCCCCCATTGCCCAATATTCCCCACTGCTGCCTCCCGTAGGAGTCTGGGCCGTATCTCAGTCCCAATGTGGCCGTTCATCCTCTCAGACCGGCTACTGATCGTCGCCTTGGTGAGCCGTTACCTCACCAACTAGCTAATCGGACGCGAGCCCATCTCTAAGCGATAAATCTTTGATATATCTGTCATGCGGCAAATATATATTATGCGGTATTACCATTCGTTTCCAAATGTTATTCCCCACTTAGAGGCAGGTTGCTCACGCGTTACTCACCCGTCCGCCACTAAGCAATGCATTCCGTTGACCGAAGTCTCCTTCATACACGCTCCGTTCGACTTGCATGTGTTAAGCACGCCGCCAGCGTTCGTCCTGAGCCAGGATCAAACTCTCTAAATATTGTATCATAAGTACCCTCTGGTACCCATAACCTTATTCAGAGCTTTTCTCGCTCATTTCAAGCACTTGGCTTGTTTCTTTTCGTTTCCGAAAAATTACTGTACGCAGTCTTTAAAACTGCTAAACTTAAAAGAATTTCAAGGGTTTCTTTTTCAATCGTTGTTTAATTTTCAAGGTGCCTTTTCACCTGAACGGTTTTGCCGTTCCTCAAAGGTGCCTTGCTATTATATCCGCTACTTTCCCTTTTGTCAACCTTTTTCTTTCCTCTTTTTTCAACTGTGCCGTGCGTTTCAAAATGCAGGTCTTCCTGCCCCTCTTTCTCTTCCCCCACCACTCGTGTTCTTCCCTCTCTCCCACACTCCCCGTTGTGGTTCCTTTTCTATACTCCTTTTCTCTCTTCCTCGCCAGAAAAGCTCCTTCTTTCCCTCGTGAGGTGGGGTGTATCGGTGACTGCTGATTTTGAAGGAATAACGTGATGTCGGATTTCTGACGTCAATCCCTCCGTCAAAACTTCGTTTTGCCTCCTCCCAGGACTTCGGTGAGGCTTTAGTTGTGCCGGCTTTTTGCTTTACTCCGATTTTAACTTTTATATTTCGTCGATGATTTTTGTATATTATTGTATATAGTCAGATATATCCGCTTATGCGTTATCAAATTTTTTGACATTGCTTTTACGCTTATTCTATAACTTTTCTCTAAAAATCGTATAAAACATTACTTCATAAAAACGTCATATTTATTAAATCTATATATTGAAAAACGCAAATAGCGGTGATATAATATCAGTGTTCAATTCGTATTAAATGAAAAGGGAGATATAAAAATGAAGACACTTTATTCAGGAAAAACAAAAGACGTTCTTCTCGACGAAGAAAACAAAATCGTAAACTTACTCTTCAAGGACAGCGCCACAGGTGAAAACGGTGTGTTCGATCCCGGTTCAAACAGCGTCGGCGGCAGTGTTGAGGGCAAGGGCAAGATCGGCCTTACCATTTCAAAGTACTTCTTTGAGCTCATGGAAAAGAACGGAATCCCCACTCACTATATCGCTGCTGATATTGACAAAGGACTTATGCAGGTCCGTCAGCTTACAGTACCGAAGCTTGAGTTCGTTCTCCGTTACTTTACAGCGGGCAGTATGTGCCGCCGCTTCACTCTTGAAGAAGGCATCGTATTCAACCCTCCCTATGCAGAAGTCACTCTCAAGGACGACATCCAGGGCGATCCTCTCATCAGTGAACGTCTTTGCCTCATGAAAGGTCTTCTCAAAGAAGGTCAGTATGACGAAGCTCTCGATATCCTTCACCGTGTAGGTGAGGTTCTCAAGGCAGAGCTTGCTCCCATGGGACTTACTCTTATCGACTTCAAGATCGAAATCGGCTACGACGAAAACGGAAAAATGTACGTTTCCGACGAAATCACTCCCGACATCTGGCGTGTACGCGACGAAAACGGCAACATTCCCAACCAGATCGACTGTGCAAAGATGCTTCTTGAGAAAATGGGCATCTGATTAATCTTTGATTTTTCGGCTAACCGGCAACAGCTGCCGTGTTAGCCAATTTTTATTTTCTTTTTACTCTTGAAGACGGCTCTTTATTATTGTATACTGAATACAGATTTTCAGTTAGGAGTAATGTATATGGAAAAGCAGATTGATCTTTCTCTTCTCGATCCGATTCTTTCTCATTACGGGAATATCCCGGGAAGCCTTATAACCGTTTTGCAGAAAGCTCAGGACATTTACGGATACCTTCCCGAAGACGGCATCTCTTATATCTCTCAAAAAATGAATATCCCCGCATCAAAAATCTACGGTGTCGCGACTTTTTATACACAGTTCCGTTTCGCTCCTGTCGGGAAATACTTTATTCAGCTTTGCCAGGGAACAGCCTGCCACGTCAACGGCTCTCAGATGATCGAAAAAACCATCCTTGAAGAGCTCGGCATATCCGACGGTGAAACATCTTCCGACGGATTATTTTCTTTAAAAAACGTTGCTTGTCTGGGATGCTGTTCGCTGTCCCCCGTTATGACAATCAACGGTGAAACTTACGGAAGTCTTACCCCGTCAAAAGTAAGGGATATTTTAAGTTCCGTAAAAGCATCCGAAAAGGAGGCAGACTGACATGACGGAAATAAAAGTAGGCCAGGGCAGCTGCGGCATCTCTGCAGGCGCCTTAAAGGTTTTCACGGCGTTAACCGACAGATGTTCATCTCTCCCCGTAAAGATTTCTGTTACGGGCTGTATCGGAATGTGTTTTCTTGAGCCCATTGTCGATGTTTACACCGACGGTGCGCTTACCCGGCTTGTACGAGTCCGCGAATCCGACACCGATTCGATATACGAATTTATAAAAACGGGCAACAAAGAAACTGTTTCGGATCTTATAATCGATCCGAATGACAGTGGGTTTCTCGAAAAGCAGACACGGACAGCGCTTCGCAACTGCGGAATCATCAACCCCGAAAGCATCGACGAATACATTTCGTCGGGCGGTTATTCGGCGCTCAAAAAAGCTGTCTTGCAGATGACTCCCGACGATGTGATCGAAGAAATCAAAATCTCGGGACTCGCCGGCAGAGGCGGCGCGGGTTTTCCGACCTGGTTTAAGTGGAACGCCGCCAAAAACGAAAACAGCGAAGAAAAGTATCTCATATGTAATGCCGACGAAGGAGATCCCGGAGCGTTCATGGACCGTGCCGTCATAGAAGGAGATCCGCACAATCTCATCGAGGGAATGCTTATCGGCGCCTATGCAATCGGTGCAAAGGAAGCCATCGTCTATGTGCGTGCCGAATATCCTCTTGCGATATCCCGTCTTACCAAGGCTATTGAAGATGCAAAGAAAAAAGGAATCATCGGGCAGAATATTTTCGGTTCCGGCTTCTCTTGTGATTTCCTCATTAAAGCGGGTGCCGGAGCATTCGTCTGCGGTGAAGAAACCGCTCTCATCGAATCTCTCGAAGGAAGCCGCGGAATGCCCCGCATCAAGCCTCCCTTCCCCGCATCATCGGGATATTGGAAAAAGCCCTCCAACATCAACAACGTGGAAACTTTCGCAAACGTTTCATGGATAATAGACAACGGTGGCGAAGCCTTCTTTTCGATGGGCACCGAAACCAGCAAAGGAACGAAGGTTTTTGCTCTTACCGGAAAAATCAAAAAAGGCGGACTCGTCGAAGTCCCCATGGGCAAGAGTCTGCGCGACGTAATTTTCGACATCGGCGGAGGAATGCGTTCCGATAAAGCCTTCAAGGGAGTTCAGCTCGGAGGACCTTCGGGCGGTTGTATACCCGCCGAATTCATTGACACCGTCATCGACTACAAAGAGCTCGCGAAAACCGGTGCCATCATGGGCTCCGGCGGCATGGTCATCATGGACGAGAGCACCTGCATGGTATCCATGGCAAGGTTCTTCCTCGACTTTACGGCAAAAGAATCCTGCGGAAAATGTACCGCCTGCCGTATCGGAACAAAACGTCTTCTCGAAATTCTCGACAGAATCTGCAAGGGCAATGGCAAGGACGGAGATATAGAGCTTCTCACGGATCTGTGTGAAAGAATCAAGGAAAATGCGCTGTGCGGACTCGGTCAGACGGCCCCCAACCCCGTTCTTACCACCATAAAGTATTTCCGCGACGAATACGAAGCACACATAAAAGAGCATCGCTGTCCCGCCGGCGAATGTATCGATCTCATTGCTTACAGAATCAATCCTCAGAAATGCACGGGCTGTTCACTTTGCAGTAAAAAATGTCCCGTCGGTGCAATAACCGGAAAACTCCGCGAAAGCTTTTCCGTCAACACCGACATTTGCATCAAATGCGGTCGCTGTGCCGATGTATGCCGATTCAACGCCGTAGAGAAAGGATGTGCCGACTGTGAATAATACAATAAAATGCACCATTAACGGAACAGAGTATACCGTTCCCTTCGGCATTTCAATTCTTGAAGCAGCTAACCTCTTCGGAATTGAAATCCCCACCCTTTGCCACGACGAAAGAGTCGAAGCTTACGGCGGTTGCGGTCTTTGCGTTGTCGAGGTATTTCTCCCGAACACTTCCAGACTCATGCGTGCATGTTCAACAAAAGTGTCCGACGGCATGGTCATCGAAACGGAATCGGAGAAGGTTTGCAGATCAAGAAAATTCGTACTCGAAATGCTCCTCTCCGATCATACGGGCGACTGCATCGCTCCGTGTTCTCTCGCCTGCCCCGCCGGTACCGACTGTCAGAAATATTCCGCTCTTATCGCCAACGGAGATTATGACGCCGCCGTTCGTGTAATAAAAGAAGCACTTCCGCTTCCGTCGTCAATCGGTCGTATCTGTCCTCATCCTTGTGAGAGCAAGTGCCGACGTTCTCTCGTCGAAGAGCCCGTTTCTCTCGCTTCCCTGAAATATTTTGCTGCCGACAAAGACCTCGAAGCAGATTCCTATATTCCCGACTGCAAAGAGGATACGGGAAAGCATATAGCCGTTATCGGTGCAGGTCCCGGAGGACTCTCATGCGCATACTTCCTCCGACGTAAGGGACACCGCGTAACCGTTTACGACAAAATGCCGAAAGCCGGCGGAATGCTTCGCTACGGAATACCTCAGTACCGTCTGCCGAAGGATATTCTCGATAAGGAAATCGCACTTATCGAAAAACTCGGTGTAAATATTATATGCAACAAAAAGCTCGGTGAGGATTTCACCGTGGAACAGCTTCGCAAAGAAAACGACGCCGTAATCGTTGCAACGGGTGCATGGCAGAGCAGTAAAATGAATGTCAAAGGCGAAGATGCCGACGGCGTTCTCGGCGGAATAGATTTTCTTCGTGAATGTGCACTCGGCAATGCCCCTTCAATCGGCAAAAACGTTGCCGTCTGCGGCGGAGGCAATACGGCAATGGACGCTTGCAGAACGGCCGTCCGCCTCGGTGCAGAAAATGTATACATAATATACAGAAGAACAATGAGCGAAATGCCCGCCGAAAAAATCGAAATCGAAGAAGCCTCCGAGGAAGGTGTAATATTCAAATTCCTCACCAACCCCGACGAGATAATCAGTGAAAACTCTCACGTAACAAAAATACGTCTTCAATGTATGGAGCTCGGAGATCCCGATTCAAGCGGAAGAAGAAGCCCCGTTCCGATTGAAGGCAAGTTCGAAGAAATCCCCGTCGATACCGTCATCATGGCAATCGGACAGAAAACCGATCCCGTCGGTCTTGAAGCTCTCGAAAAAACGAAGAAGGGCACCGTATCTGCCGACACCGCATCTTTCAGAACTTCCGAAGACGGAGTTTTCGCCGTCGGCGATGTTTCCAACAAGGGCGCCGATATTGCAATTTCCGCAATCGGCGAAGCAAAGAAGGCATCCGAAGTTATCCACGCTTATCTCAACGGCATTGACTCTCCGTACAGAAAACCGCTCATCAGCGAACGTGTTGTTACGGCAGACGATCTTTCCGACAGAGAAGCTCTTCCCCGCGTAAAAATGCCCGTTCTCTCTCCCGAGGCACGAAAAAACAACTTTTCCGAAGTTGCACTCCCGCTGTCGGAAGAAGCGGCAAGAAAGGAAGCCTCACGATGCCTCGAATGCGGATGTCTTGATTATGCTCAGTGCAGTCTTATTAAGTATGCACGCAAGTACAACGCCGATCCCTCAAGAGTGCAAGGCGAAAAATCCGCAAGAAACAAAGACAACTCTCACAGCATCATCATGCGCGATTACAACAAATGTGTTCTCTGCGGACTGTGCGTACGTGTCTGCTCGGAGGTTGAAAAAGCCTTTGCTCTCGACTTTACTCACCGAGGTTTCTCGGCAAGTGTCGATACCGAATTCCATCTTCCTTTAAAGGATTCACGTTGTACCTCGTGCGGTCTTTGCGTCGACGTCTGCCCCACCGGGGCTTTATACAAAAAAACGGAAAACAAGAAAAATGTTTCCGTTTGGTAAGAAGGTGATTACATGAACAATTCCCCGAAAGAAAAACGTTCAAACGAAACTCTCGTCACTGCAATAGTGGTTATCGTTGTAATAAGCATTGTCACGGCAATTCTGATTCCGATATTGTCGGGAACGCTGAAAAACAAAAAAGAGGATGAAAAATATCCCTACGTTCTCGTTCACGGACTCATGGGATTCGGCACATCCTCATCGATAAACGGTGTCGTTTCCTACTGGGGCGCAACTGCGGGAAGACTCACCGATATGCTCCCGAAAGAAGGATATTCCGTCTACGAAGCTTCCGTCGGTCCCGTATCGTCCACATGGGACCGCACCTGTGAGCTTTACGCTCAGCTTTTCGGAGGAAGAGTTGACTACGGCGAAGCTCATTCCGAGAAGCACGGTCACGACCGCTACGGCAGAATGTATGAGCCTCTCTTCGACGGTCTCGGCACCGATGTCGGAAAGGTAAACCTCATCGGACACAGCTTCGGCGGAGAAACGGTACGTCTTCTCACCTCGCTGATGACCTACGGCGACGAAACGGAGCAAAACGCTTCCGACGACGTTTCCGCTCTCTTCAAGGGCGGTCAGGGTGATCTTATAAACAGCGTAACAGCACTGTGTTCACCGCACAACGGCACAACGCTCATGCACGTTCTCGATACCGCCTATCCCTTCACGGATCTGCTTGTCGATATGGCATTTCTTCTCGGCGGCACGGCAGGTAATGCCATGAACGACATGTTCGATTTTCAGCTCGATCATTTCGGCATCACCACAAAAAAAGGCGAACAGCTTACCGAAAATGAGCTTCGCAACACCCTCAATACCGTCATGTCGGATTCCACCGACCACGCCGCAACGGAGCTTTCTCCCGAGGGTGCATCTGAGCTCAATAAAAAAATCAAGCTGTCCCCCGATGTCGTTTACATTTCCTATGCTTTTTCGTCAACCCACGAAGGCTCCGTATTAAAAACCCAGGTTCCGAATTCCGATACCTTCGCCCTCCTTCGCATACCCGCAAGACTCATGGGCGCCTATTCCGTCAATACCGTTTCAAACATTAAAATAGACAGAAGCTGGATGGAAAACGACGGTCTTGTAAATACCGTTTCGGCAAAATATCCCGTCGGCGACGAATTCTGCGAATACAGCGAAGATACCGGTCTTCAAAAAGGCATCTGGAACGTCATGCCCGTTATGAACGGTGATCACGGCAAGGTTATAGGACTCGGAAATTCCGCAAACGACCTTAAATCTTTTTATCTCAATCTGTTTACGATGATTGAAAGTGTTAAGTGATTATTAAATAGTTTTCAAAATATTGACTGTAGTAATTCTATTTAGAATAGGAGAAAAAACAATGAAGCATAAAAGCAACAGTTTAACCATATGGCTTTTAGTGGTGATAGGAATAATGTCAGCTTTTGTCATCGGTATTATTGTTACTTCCGATTCTGACAGCGATGACAGTGAAAGCACCACATTAACTTATAATCACTCCGACAATTACACTTCTTTTACTCCCAGAAATGCCGAAGAAGATGCAAACATTGTTTTACCAAAAGAACTAAAAACATA
>JAZSPN010000129.1:0-5272 GCA_045537495.1 Acutalibacteraceae bacterium | reverse complement strand
CGACTTCGTTCCCGTTCTTGTTTTTGATAAAGACAGCAACTTCATTGAAAACGGTGAGGTTATCAAGAATACGGATATTCCCCTTCGTATTGCAGATGCACTCGATTTTGAAGAGGGAACTTTCCCCGCACAGGATGACGGAATCATCACCGCATTTTTCAACAGTATTTTTGAAAAGATAGTTGCACTTTTTAAAGGAGTAAAATAATAATGGGTATTGATTTTAAAAAGATTAAAAAGCAGGCTTCCGAAAAAGGCGAGATGCTCCTTGCAAAAGGCCTTCGCAAGGCGTACGGTGCATACGGTGCTTACAAGGTGAAAACCAAGCCGTCACCCTTTATCAAGGCTTCGGATTTCGATTATCTTCCCGATGCAAAGTCCGACAGATTTACGGTCGGTTTCGGTAAGGCTACCGTTTTCCCCAAGGATTTCATGAAGAAGACATACTACGTTGCAGGTTACAGCGACAGCAATCCTGCTACCGGTTATCTCGATGAGCCTCATGCTCATGCAGTGTGGATTGATGACAATTCGGGCAGAGGTGCGGTTGTTCTTATTACAATCGATACGATCGGTCTTCTCAACTTCGACGTTGAAGGTATCCGTGCCGACTTAAAGGATTTCTCTCAGACAACGGGTTGCCGTAATATCAGCATCATGAGCACTCATAACCATGCAAGCATCGATACCATGGGCACGTGGGGAAAACTTCCCTTCACATCGGGCAGAGATGCGGAATATATGAAGTATTTCTATGCTCAGGTTAAAAAAGCCGTTATTGATGCTTATCAGGACCGCCGTGAAGGCAAGCTTTACCTCGGTTCGGTCGAGGTCCCCGATATGCAGGAGGATATCCGTACTCCCATCGTTTATTCTAAGACTCTTACTCGTGTACGTTTTGCTCCCGA
Organism: Acutalibacteraceae bacterium; assembly: GCA_045537495.1. GTDB lineage: Bacteria > Bacillota > Clostridia > Oscillospirales > Acutalibacteraceae > UBA1425. The sequence goes on along the minus strand of JAZSPN010000129.1, from coordinate 4,364 downwards.
TGACGGCAGCAGAGAGGTTTTCATCGTAAACTTTGCTTCTCATTCCGAATCTCTTCAGGGCTGTAACTCGAGAGTCAGTGCCGACTTCCCCGGATATTTCAGAGAAGCTATTCTCGAAAAATGCGGTGCGGAAACCGCTTACTTTGTCGGCGCAATCGGCGGTATGATTTCCATGGAAATCGAAAATGAAAGAGAAATCAGAGATGCAGGCGGAGATTTCGCGGAAAGTACAAGAAATATCGGCAGAAAGCTTGCTGACTATGCTCTTTCAATCAAGGAGGAAAAAGAGCTTACTCCCTGCATCAATTTCATGCGTCAGGAATTCTATTTTGAAGCGGATAATACGATTCTCCTTACCGCAAAGTTTGCAAAGCTTCTCAAGACGGACAGTCATTTCCGTGAGGATGCGGCTCTCGGTCTTGCACTCAAGTCGGAGCTGACATACTTTGAAATCGGCGAGCTTCATATCCTTATGATTCCCTGTGAGCTCTTCCCCGAGCTTGCTTACGGCGGATATCTTACCGCGGAGGAATCGGCAACGGGCTTCGGTGCAGAGGTTAACCCTGTTCCGCTTGTCGAAATCGCGGGGGATCCCGATCTCATCTTCTTCGGACTTTCAAACGACGAGGTCGGATACGTTCTTCCTCCCAACGATTTCATTCTTCATCCCGACATGCCGTATTTTGAGTCTACGAATGACCGTCATAACCGCAGACATTACGAGGAAACAAATTCTCTCGGTCCGAGGACGGCTCAGACGATTGCCGATGTATTTACAACGATCATGGCGAAGGTGAAGAGCGCAAAAGCTGAATAATTGAATTTCAGTAACTCGAATTCCTTGCAGATTTTGTCTGCAAGGAATTTTTTGACTGTCGATAAAGTCGTCATACCGTGCATAAACTCTTTTTGTAAAGTGAATCACAGATTTTTTTAATGAGTCGCCATATGCTTTATTATCGTAGTTTTTAAAATATTATTTATATGCACTTGCCCCTTTTTTCGCCTCTCGCCGTACCTTCGTACTGCTTCGGGCAAAAGAAAGGGGCATCTGACTTCCTTTCTCGGAGTCACACCGTGTTCGAAAAACTTTCGTTTTTCGACACGCTGAGAATTCCTTGCAGATTTTGTCTGCAAGAAATTTATATTATTTTTTGGAATTCTCAATACGATATATTGACAGTATCAATTCCTTTGTGATAGTATATAATCTGTATTAGTGTTTAATTGCATTTAAACACATGAATGGAGGAATAAGGATGAGGTTGACAAAAAAACTTTTGAGTCTGATGCTCACCGTGGTTATGGTGGTGTCCATGTTGGGCGGAACTCTCACTTCTCTCGCATCGATAACGGTGGGTGATTCTCCCGTTACGGTGTCGGTGGTTGTTCCCGAGCTTATTTACTTAACCCCGGGATCGAAAAACTTCCAGTATTATATTGCCGGTGCGGCTAACGGTACGACACCCTCCAAAACGGCAACGACGCAGGGCAGTATATCGTTTACTGCATCAAAAACAGCATCGAGCATTACCGTAACGGCATCGGGCGCCGATTCGGTATCGCTCAGTTCGACAAGTGTTACGAATACAACCTCGTTTGTTGCGACGGTTATCTCGGGCACCATGTCGAATTCCGGAATTATCACGTGGGAATTCAAATATGTGATTGACGGAAAAACATATACATCGACGGCTTATACTTATGTATATAAGCCCTATCTCGGACAGGTCGGTGCCCAGCACGGACACAGATATCTGCCTTCCGCGGGTAACAGACCTTCACTTACGGCTTATGCGTTCGTAGCGGGTATTCATTCTGCAACGGGCGGCGAATACGACTGCTACTACACGGGTACAAGCGGTTATGCGATGTCGCCTCTCGTTCCCGGTTGGGACGATGCCAATGTTCCGCTTGGTAAAGAGGATGCTTACATCGATGACACTTATTATCCCAAAAATTTGAATTTTACGGGCGGTATTGCTTCTCACAGCAGAACGAGAACCAGTTCAAAAAACGTAACGGCGGGCAATACTGACACGATCGGTACATTGCATGTTGACTCGAGCCGTTATACTTCGGGCACTCCGCTCAGCAACATCCCCAACTTCAAAGCGGGCTTTATGATTCACTTTGCAACGAATTCGAGTGTTACTCATGAGCTCAATTCCTTTAAGTCGGCTGACTCCGGTTTAAAGTTTATTTCGAGTTCGGTTGATTATAAAGAAGATGAAAAGGCGTATGCGTACGGTCTTTATTCTCCTATCGGCAATGTTCCCGCAGCATCTACATTCCATGCGATGACGGCGGCTTTCCAATTCGAAAGAAGCAGCTCATCAAAGGTTACCATGAACCTTGTCTTTACGGTGAACATCGACCTTGTTGATAAGGCGGCTCTTCGTTCGGCGGTCAACAATGCGATTACGGCGAACTATCAGAAGGCCGACTATACCGAAGCTTCCTACACGAAGTTTATCACCGCATTGAAAGATGCAGGTGCCGTACTCGGAAATCCCACTGTTGTCGCCGCAACCGTTTCCGATGCACAGGCAAAACTTGCTTCAGCAATCAGCGGACTTGTCAAGAGCGGATTTACGGCAACTGTTTATCACAAGCTCCCTGCAGATGACGGTTTCGTTTATACATATAACGGTGCACAGTATGCCGCCGAAAACGGATATGTTACAATTATCGAAACAAAAGGCTTTAATGCAGGCGAAAACGTAACGGTAACCAAGGAAAGTTTCCTCGGCTACAACTTTACAGGCACCTCGACAAAAGTCTACAATAACTGCTACGGAGATGTTTCGCATACATTTACGTATAATGCGGAAACAAGCGTGATCATTTTTGATTACGGTATGGAGCATAGCGGTTATCTGTACGACAATGGCACTGCACAGATGACGGTATCATACGGTAAGGCGTACGGGAGTTTCCCCGCGCCGAAGATGGACGGTTGGAGATTCACGGGTTGGTACAATGCTGTCAACGAATTAGTTTCACCGACAACCATCTGTACAATGATCAAGACGTCGGCAACGCTTAAAGCAAGCTGGAAGTGTAACTTCCAGGGCGGTCACGGCTCGGAGAACGATCCTTTCCGTGTCGCAACAGCTTCTCAGTTTGACGCTATCGATGATTCTTCGATGTTCTGCACGGAAACTGACGGATCCTTTACAAAGGGTAAGTATTTTGTTCAGACCGCTAACATCGACTACAATCTCAGCAAAACTCCCGTAACAAGCTTCTCCGGAAGCTATAACGGACAGAACTATACGCTGTTTGTTCTTGAAGGCGCTGTTTTGTCGGGCACTTCTTACGGCAGCATTTTCGGTAATGTTGACGGTGCCGAGATCGAAAACTTTAATGTTAACGTTAAAGGCAGCATGAAGGCGACCGGAACAGGCGATGCTTATGTCGGTGTTTTCGGATTACTCAATTCGTCAACGGTCAACGATGTACACATCGTTACATCCGGTACATACGAAAAGGCTTCGGTTGCAACGGGTATTTTCGCAGGTGCGGTTACAGGTGCAACAACCGTAACGGATTCCTCCGTAACAGTAAACGGCGGATCGGTTGCAGGTAATTCATTTGCAGGAAAAGTTGCGGACGGTTCCTTTGCTTCGACGAACAACTGGATACTCATTAACGATATGTCCATGGGCATCAGCGGTGATAAGTCTGCAAACACAATGTATGTCCGTGACAATATCAATGCCGTGTTGAATTTCACGAACGGCAGATACACATTTACGGCAACTCCCGATGACGGCTGGTCGGCGGAATACCGCAAGGCGGATGATTCTCTTGTATCGGGCGGAGCGGTATTTTCACCTGCAGCGACTCTTTCTGACAGTGAGTACTATATCTGTGCAACGAAGAGCGTTCGTATAAAGGCGGGCGAGAACGGTACTCTGACGGGCGCAGGCTCATATGTTCTTCGCGAAGGTCAGACGGTTACGGGACTTGTTCCGGAAGCTTACGACGGATACTCCTTCAGCGGTTGGTCAAATACAACGGACGGAAAGCTCAGCGACAGCACTCCCTACACCTTCACGATGGGTGAAAATTCAGGTGAAATCACGGCGAACTTCTCGGTGAATCGGTACACAATCGTATATAATGCCAATGCAGGTTCTGCACAGGTGGTTGTTCCGATTACGGCTCAGTACGGCTGTGATAACCCGGTTTCTATCGGTGCGGCAGCATCGAGAGCCGGTTATACATTCAAAGAGTGGAATACGAAGCCGGACGGAACGGGTACATCCTACATTCCGCTTCAGCAGTACAGCGCACTCACTACCGAAAACGGCAAACAGATCACGCTTTATGCTATCTGGACTCCCATTTATTATTCC
>JAZSPN010000098.1:0-11759 GCA_045537495.1 Acutalibacteraceae bacterium | reverse complement strand
ATCGATGTAAAAATCGGAAGAAAAAGTATAGTTGTTGCCTCTGCAAGAAACAGTGATAGATTTTATCTGTGAGCCTTCTGTCTCACAATCAGAAACATATCCGTGAAGGAGAACATCAACACCTGCTTCTTTCATTTTTCGGTCAAGAATAATCTTGAGTATCTCCATATTGAAAGCACAGCCGTTGCTGTGAAGGGCACCGAAATCCTTAAGATCCTGTCTGATCTCCTCAAAAATACCGTCATTTACGGTATAATTCCTTTCACCGTCTTCTGTAAGCTTAATTTTGAAATCACCCATAAACGGATTAACGAAGGACATTGCGGCAGATCCGCTGAGATATCCGTTCTTGTCAATAAGAAGGACATCGATCCCCTGCCTTGCCGCTGCAATTGCCGCGCCTGCGCCTGCAAAACCTCCGCCGACTACAATAAGATCATATTTCCGTTTCATGCAATACACCTCATTTTAAGTATCTTTTTTAAGGCCGAGTTTCTCGGTTGAAATCTCAACCATTTTATACTTAAGTATCTTTCCTGCCGCATTCATCGGGAATTTATCGACAAATTCGACATATTTGGGAACTTTGTGTCGTGCCATATTCGCAAGAACGTAATCCTTTACATCCTGTTCCGTCATTGTTTCACCCTTTTTAAGTACAACCCATGCACAAATTTCTTCTCCGTACTTTTCATCGGGTACGCCGACAACCTGTACATCGGAAACCTTCGGGTGCGTAAAGATAAATTCTTCAATTTCCTTGGGATATACGTTTTCTCCGCCTCTGATAATCATATCCTTAAGACGTCCCGTTATGCGGTAATATCCGTTAGGCTCTCTGCAAGCGAGATCTCCCGTATGAAGCCATCCGTTCTCATCAATCGCCGACTTTGTTGCCTGGGGCATCTTGTAATATCCCTTCATGATATTGTAGCCTCTTGCAACGAATTCTCCGTTTTCGCCGTCGGGAACTTCTTCGCCCGTTTCAGGATTAATGACCTTACACTCAATGCCGGGTAAAGCATTACCAACTGTTCCGACACGAAGATCAAGCGGTGCTTCCCAGTCGCTCATCGTACATCCGGGTGATGCCTCGGTCTGACCGTATACGGAAGTAATTCCGACCATATTCATCTTTTCGGCAACTTCTCTCATAAGAGATTCCGGACAAGTGCTTCCCGCCATAATTCCCGTACGCACATGAGAGAAATCCGTCTTGGCATAATCGGGATGATTGAGCATCGCAATAAACATTGTCGGTGCACCGTGGAACACGGTTACCCTCTCCTGATTTACGCAAGCAAGCGAAGTTTTTGCAGAAAAATAAGGAATGGGATGAAGTGTTGCACCGTGAGTCATCGCCGCCGTCATGGCAAGTACCATTCCGAAGCAATGGAACATCGTAACCTGAATCATCATTCTGTCGGCAGTCGAAAGATCCATTCTGTCGCCGATACATTTACCGTTATTGACAACGTTATAATGAGTAAGCATTACACCCTTCGGGAATCCCGTAGTACCCGAAGTATACTGCATATTGCAGACGTCATCCCTCTTTACGTTGGCGGCTCTGCGGTACACCTCTTCAATAGGTACGGAATATGCCATTCCGAGTGCTTCGTCCCAGGTAAGACAACCCGTCTGCTTGGACTGAACATTGATGATGTTTCGAAGGAACGGCAATCTCTTGCAGTGAAGCGGCTGTCCCGGAACAGAATTTTCAAGCTCGGGACAGAGCTCTCTGATAATTGAAACGTAGTCGGAGTCAAGTGCACCGTCACACATGATGAGTGTATGCGTATCCGACTGTCTGAAAAGATATTCGGCTTCGTGAATTTTATAATTTGTATTAACGGAAACGAGAACGGCACCTATTTTTGTAACCGCCCAGAAAGCGATATACCACTGAGGCAGATTGGTTGCCCATACCGCAACATGATCTCCCGACTTAACGCCGAGAGCAATAAGCGATCTTGCAAAAGTGTCCACATCATCTCTGAACTCTCTGTACGTTCTCGTGTAATCGAGAGTGGTGTATTTGAATGCGTACTGATCGGGGAACTGCTCAACAACCTTGTCGAGAACCTGAGAAAAGGTGAGGTCAATGATTGACTCCTTTTTCCAGATAAACTTACCCGTACCGGCTTTATTGGAATAAAGAGCAGACGACTGAACGGAAGATGAGTCAAACTGACTCATGAAGTTGAGGAAATGAGGAAATACTATTCCGCTGTCACCAAGCTCCTCGAGCCAGCCGGGAATCCATTCGAGAGAAATGTAGCCGTCGTAATTAAGCGATCTGAGTGCCCTTATGAACTCATCTGTCGGCATATCACCTTCACCGATAAGTCGGTACTCGACCTTGCCGTCGACAACCTCGGAATCCTTAATATGAATATGACGGATATATGCGCCAAGATTCTGAACGGTTTTTTCGGGAGATTCTCCGAAAAGTCGGTACGGATGATGAACATCCCACAATGCACCGAGGAAATCGGAAGAGAAATAATTCAGAACGTCGCAAAGACGCGACGTATCGGCATAGATACCGGTTGTTTCGATAAGAAGAACAACTCCGCTTTCTTCTGCAATGGGAAGCATCCTTTTGAGATATTCAATTACTGCATCGTCTTCATCGGAGCTTGTTTTGCCTTCCTGGGGCATTGCGTAGATGCGAACATAGGGTGATGAAAGCTTGGATGCAACATATATGTACTCTTCGGTATCTATACAATTCTCGGTGAGCTTGCTCTCATCGGCAATATCGCAAACTGCATCGAAGCACGGTATGGTAAGATCAAGCTCATGAAGCTTTCTCGAGGTGGAAAAAAGATTTTCCGATGTAAACGGTTTCTTATTTGATGTAAACGGCACCGAATGAATATCGTGAACTTCTATTCCGTCAAAGCCTAAATCCTTTGCCATTGAATAGAATTCCTGCCAGCTGTACTCATTCCATCCGTTTGTTGAAAATGAGAGTTTCAAACAGATTCCTCCTCATGAACAATCTTGTTCAAAGCGTTGATGTATGCGTAAATGCTCGCGCCGACGATATCGGTCGAGGTTCCGATACCCGAATAGAGCTTGCCGTTGTTGCGAAGCTTAACAATGGCTTCGCCGACAGCTTCACGACCTTCGGTTACCGACTGAATCTGGAAGTCGTCGAGCTCAAAGTGATGTCCGAACGTCTTTTCAATGGCAAGGAATGCGGCATCGATGGGACCGTCGCCGGCACTAAGACCGCAAATCTGTTCGCCGTTCTTCTCGATAGTTACGTGAGCGGTGGGAGTAATGACATTGCCGCTGTTGATTACATAGCTGATAAGCTTATATGTAGGTCTTACCTGCTGTGCAGAGCTTGCAACAATAGCATCAATCTCACGGTATCCGATACGTTCTTTTCTGGAAGCTACCGTTTTGAAAGCGTCGTAAACCTTCATATTATCGTCTTCGGAAAGGAAATAGCCCATTCTTTCAAGAGCGGAAACAAATCCCGTTGCATCGACATCGGCTTCAACAAAAATCTCGTCGGAAGCGGTTTCGATAACACCGTTATCAAATGCCGAAGTTTCACTTCTTCTCGACTTAAGCTGCTTTATAAGCTTTCCGACAACGGTATTGAGTTCGGTAATATTGATATTACTCATAATACCGAGAGATTCACCGCGAAGTGCTATTGTATGTCCGACAGCATCAAGCGTAGGAGTTGATACGCCCTTGATCGTCGTTTTGATTGAAGATGCTCCGCTCTTTACGGCAGAAACGGCACAGGCAGAAGCCATACGAAGCTCATTACTGCACTGTACGGTATATTCCACATTATTTAACGCAGGAACAGATTCTACCGTTTTCTGCAAAAACTCGGAAATTTCATCGGGGAACATTGTTCCGGATGTATCGCTGAGAGTTATATACTTAGCACCTGCTTCAAGTGCCGTATTAATAGCTGACGAGAGGAATTTTCCGTCGGCTCTTGTTGCGTCAACAGCTGTAAATTCAACCTCTTCCGTATATTCACGGCATTTGGCAACAAGCTCTCCGATAAGAGCAAGCATAGCGGGAGCTTTCATACTGCTGATATATTCCATCTGTACAACAGATACGGGAAGTACAACGTGAAGTCTGGGCTTTACAGCGGAAGATACCGCATTCCATGCAAGCTCAACGCTTTCAACAGTCTTTCCGACCGTTGCCGAAACGGAAGAATGCTTAACCGCCGTAGCAATCGATTTGATAAGAAGTGTATCCGCCTTTTCGTTTTCGATAGGCGCAACTTCGATAACGTCAACCTTCAGACGGTCAAGCTCTTTTGCAATATCAATCTTTTCACGAAAGCTGAAAAGCATATTCTTGCTTACGCCTTCTCTGAGTGTCATATCGTAAATTTTAACTGTTTTCATTGCAGATCATTCCTTAATAAAATTATTTTGTACCGAAAATTCTGTCACCGGCATCGCCGAGTCCCGGCACAATATAGCCGTGATCGTTTAATTTCTCGTCAAGCGCGGCACAATAAATATCAACATCGGGATGTGCTGCTTCAAGTGCCGAAAGTCCTTCGGGTGCAGCAATAATTCCCATAAACTTGATTGACTTGGGTGAACGCTGTTTGATGAGCGATATGGCATCAATGGCTGATCCGCCGGTCGCAAGCATGGGATCAAGCACTATTACTTCTCTCTCACTGATATCGCTCGGCAATTTGCAGTAATATTCAACGGGCTTCAATGTTTCGGGATCACGGTAAAGTCCGATATGGCCGACTCTTGCAGACGGTACAAGCTGTAATACACCGTCAACCATTCCCAAACCGGCTCTGAGAATAGGCACAAATGCGAGTTTTTTACCTGCCAACGTGTTGAACTCTGCGGTTACCAGGGGTGTTTCAACTTTTATAGGTCTTAGAGATAGATCTCTTGTAGCTTCATAACACATAAGCATGGCGATTTCGCCGACAAGCTGACGGAATTCCTTGGAAGCGGTTTCCTTGTTTCTCATGATCGTCAGTTTGTGCTGAATGAGTGGATGGTTTGTAATGGTTACTTTTGACATTGTATTTACCTCCGTAAGTAATTACATATTACCGTTTTCTAAATCTTCAAGCATCTTTACTCTGCGAAGATGCCTTTCCTCCGACAAAGCCTCTGTTTCAAAGAAAATCTTTGTCAGTTTGAATGCCGTTTCGGCACTGATAACCCTTGCGCCCATACAAAGTATGTTTGCATCGTTATGCTTTCTTGTCATCTCAACAGAATACTCTTCCGTACAGCAAGCTGCACGTATTCCTTTAATTTTATTTGCCGCTATCGAAATACCGATGCCGGTACCGCAACAGAGAATTCCTCTGTCACACACTCCGTCAGCAACAGCGTGTGCAACCTTTGCGGCAAAAACGGGATAATCAACCGATTCTTCGCTGTCTGTACCGAAATCCATATATTCTTCACCGATACTGTCAAGATACTTTTTAAGCTCTTCTTTCAAGAGATATCCCGCATGATCGCATCCGAGTGCCGTCATTTTTTGTTAACCTCCAGTTTTGCATTTCTTTCTCTTTCTGCCTGAGATAGTCGAAGATATGAAACAGTCAGCTTATCTGCCGTATCTGCCGATTCATACAATCTGTTGTCTGCCACGGCCGCGGCCACTCCGAAGGCACGCTGATAAATAAGATTCTCTTCGGGCAGACACAATAAAGGCAGTCTGTCTTTTAATTTATCAAAACACAAACGAGCACCGTCACCGACAAGAATTATCCTGCCGTCAAGCGTGCATAGTCGCTCAAAAAGCTCTTCGATGCTGATTGCATCGTCATCGTATATTCTTTGAATCTTATCGGAATCGGACTTAAAAAGTGCAGTGTAAACCTGATTACACCGTGCATCCATTACCGAACAGATATATGCACCTGAATTCTTCATGTTGTATGCCATCGAAAGCAGCGTCGAAACTCCGACACAAGGCTTTCCGAGTGCCTCGGCCATACCCATAATCGAAGCAACTCCGATTCTGATACCGGTAAAAGAGCCGGGACCGTTCGTGACGGCAAATAAATCAATATCCGAAAGACTGATATCCGCACAGCTAAGAACAGATTCAAGCATACTCATCAGTGTTCTGCTGTGAGTAAGTCCCGTATTAAGAAAGAACTCACCTGTAAGCTTACCGTTATCAACAACGGCAACACTTGCGGTAACAGCAGATGAATCAATTGCTAAAATTCTCATCTTCTAAAACTATCCGCCTTTCAGTATCATTGTTTCCGTATTCAATGGTTATTCTAACGGTTTTTTCGGGAAGATACTCTGAAATGTTTTCGCTCCACTCAACAACTACAATTCCGTCGGAATCAACATAGTCAAAAAATCCCGTTGAAAATAAATCCTCAAGAGAATTTATTCTGTACATGTCGAAATGATAAACGGGAAACTTGCCGTCATATTCATGTATCAGAGCAAATGTCGGACTGCTGACCTCGGACGTAACCTCCAAACCTTTTGCAAGACCTCTGACAAAAGCTGTTTTGCCCATTCCGAGTCCTCCGAATAAAGCAACCGTATCCCCTTTCGAAAGACCTCGTGCCAGACTCTGTGCAAAATTTTCGGTTTCCTCCACCGAGTGTGATACAAATACAGACATTTGATATTTAATCCCTTCTCACCTATATTCGTGCTATTATAACACATATTTTTAAAATGTTAAAGTCTTTTTTACTTGAAATATTAAAAAAATAAAGGTATAATAATAAATAAATTATCAATGGAGGTGATTTTTTGAGGTTTTTTGACGCTGTTAAGAACTTTTTCAGGGAAACAGATTTCACTTTGTTGATCCCTTGTCTGTTCTTGTCAGCTTTCGGAATACTCATGGTACACAGCGCTACACTTCATAAAGTCTCCGACGGTCTGTTCTCCCGAGATGTTACCGTCATGATTGCCGCTGTCGGAATCGGTCTTGTACTGGCATTTATCATCTCTTTGTTTGACTACGAATTCATTATAAGACTTTGGCCGATTGTAGCCGCCGTCGCGATACTGCTGATGCTTGCACTGTTCAAATGGGGCTCAAGCCCCAACGGCAGAAGCGATGCAATTTCATGGTTGTATATAAAACCTCTCGGCATCAATATCCAGCCCTCGGAAATTCTTAAAGTAGCTTTCATCATAACCTTTTCGATGCACGTCGATATGCTCAAAGACAGAATCAACGAACTTAAGAGTATCCTTCTGCTTCTCGTTCATGCCGTTATTCCCACAGGACTTGTCATTCTGACAGGCGACCTCGGCTCCGCACTTGTTTTTGTTATTATCTTTATCGGCATTCTGTTTATTTCCGGTGTCGCGTTGCGCTATTTTGCCGCTGCAATTTCGTTCGTTCTCGCCGTTTCGCCCGTTCTCTGGCTTTACTTCTTTTCCACCTTCCAGAAACAGCGTTTCCTCGCAATTTACTATCCGAAGTCACTCATGAAGGACAAATACGAAGAAATCATATATCAGCAAGAGCAGGGACTCAACGCAATCGGTTCGGGCCGATTGACGGGAACGGGACTCTTTAAAGGATATTATACTCAGAACGGTGTCGTTCCCGAAAGCAACAACGACATGATCTTTTCCGTCATCTGCGAAGAACTGGGACTTCTCGGAGGCCTTCTTTTTCTTGCGGTTCTGACATTTATAATAATCCGAATTACAATTGTTGCAAGAAATACGCGTGACAATGTTTCAAAACTTTTATGCTGGGGTTCTGCATTTATGCTTACGGGACACCTTATAATAAATATAGGCATGTGTCTTAAACTCCTGCCGGTAATCGGCATAACATTGCCGTTCATGAGTGCGGGCGGCTCATCAAACTTCTGTGTTTATCTCGCAATAGGACTCGTTCTGAGCGTTTACAGATTCAACAAGGATCGTGCCCCCGTAAACTTCCGTTTAGGTCACGTCAGCACTCCCTTCTCAGACTGACAGAAAGGACAGATATCATGGAAATCATCGATTATATCAAAAAGTCGGAAGAATATTTTCTCAAAGGCTACAATTGTTGTCAGGCAGTAACGGCAGCCTTTTCGGACGTTGTCGACATACCCGAAAAAACTCTGTTAAAGCTTTCATGTGCACTCGGCGGCGGTTTTTCACGTCTTCGCAACGTCTGCGGTGCAGTAAGCGGAATGGGCATAATACTCGGTCTTGTTTATGCAACCGATTCTCCCGACGCAAAGAAGGACATTTACCCGAAAGGTCAGGAACTTGCCAAAAAATTTGAAAAAGAGTACGGATCAATCATTTGTTCGGAGCTTCTCAATAATCTCGAAAAAACAGACCGTTCTCCCGTTCCGTCGGAAAGAACCGAAGAGTACTACAAAAAAAGAAGCTGTCTTGACTGTGTGAAATCGGCGACGGAAATTCTCGCAAGGGATCTTAAAGAAAATGGGCGTATTTGAGAGTATTTATGAGGTCGTAAAACAGATACCGAAAGGAAAGGTTGCCACATACGGTCAGGTTGCACTACTTGCCGGCAATCCCCGCTGGGCACGTGTTGTCGGCTACGCATTACACAAAAACCCCGAGCCGTTTATTATTCCTTGTCACCGCGTCGTCAACAAATTCGGCGAAACTGCCCCGTCATTCGCTTTCGGCGGTGAGGGAGTTCAAAGAAAGCTGCTTGAAGACGAAGGTATAGAATTCGATGAATCAGGAAGAGTTAAGTTGGACAAACATTTATGGTGAAACAGTGAGGTGCTTTTATGTCTTGTAAAAAATACGTTTTGGCTCTCGATCAGGGCACGACAAGTTCTCGTGCAATTCTTTTTGACAAAGACGGAAACATTGTAAAAAAATCTCAAAACGAATTTGAACAGATTTATCCTTATTCAGGTTGGGTTGAGCACAATCCGACGGACATTCTCGAAAGTCAGTTTTCCGCTGCCGCGGCTCTGTTCAGGGACGGCGACATTTCTCCCGATGAGGTTGCTTGCATCGGCATTGCAAACCAGCGTGAAACGACCGTTATCTGGGATAAGCACACGGGAAAACCGATTTATAACGCCATCGTCTGGCAGTGTCGCAGAACTGCCGAATACTGCTATGAATTGAAGGCTGACGGTCTTGGTGAGTATGTCAAGGATCACACGGGACTTATCATCGACGCCTACTTTTCGGCAACCAAAATCCGTTGGATTCTCGACAATGTAGAAGGTGCCCGAGAACGTGCCCGACGCGGAGATTTACTCTTCGGAACAATTGAAACCTGGCTTATATGGAATCTCACCGGCGGAAAAGCTCACGTTACCGACTATTCAAACGCATCGAGAACAATGCTCTTCGATGTCGATAAACTCTGCTGGGACGGTTATCTTGCCGAAAAACTCAATATTCCCATGTCCCTTCTTCCGAAAGCCGTTCCTTCAAGTATGATTTACGGTGAAGTTGCGGATGACGTACCGTATATCTCCTGCCTTGCCGGCATTCCTATAAGCGGTGCCGTCGGCGATCAGCCCGCCGCCCTTTTCGGTCAGGGCTGCTTTAATCCCGGTCAGGCAAAGAATACATACGGCACGGGATGCTTCCTCCTCATGAATACAGGCAAGACACGCACCGTTTCTCAAAATAACCTTGTCACGGGTGTTGCATGGGGTATCGGCGATGAAGTTGAATACGCAATAGAAGGCAGTGCCTTCAATGCCGGCTCAGTAATCAAGTGGCTTCGTGATGAAATGCAGATGATCTCTTCCGCTCCCGAATGTGATGCTCTTGCGGAAAGTGTGCCCGATGCAAACGGTATTTACCTTGTACCGGCATTCACGGGACTCGGCGCACCCTACTGGGACATGTATGCAAGAGGCTGTGTTGTCGGCCTTACAAGAGGAGTTAACCGTGCGCATTTCGCACGTGCCGTTATCGAGAGCATCGCTTTTCAGATGACGGACCTTCTTGAAGCTATGCAGGCAGATTCAGGCATCCCCTTTTCGGAACTGAGAGTTGACGGTGGTGCTTCCGTAAGCAATATAATGATGCAGATTCAGTCAGACCTTATCAAAACCAAGGTCAACAGACCTAAAAATGTCGAAACAACCGCTCTCGGATGCGCCTTCCTTGCGGGCCTCGCTGTCGGATTCTGGAAAGACAAGGATGAAATAGAAAAAATCCGCAAGGTTGACAGAATTTTCACTCCGACAATGGACGAGTGCAAGCGTAATTCAATTTACAACGGCTGGAAACGTGCCGTTCAGCGTGCCATGAATTGGGAAGAACAAAAGAACATACCTCTCAAATCCGAATAATTATAAAATACTCTTGAAAACAACAGCCGTATGTGATATTATATTTCGGTAGATTTTTATAAAGAATGGTGGATAATTATGTGAGGACACAACAAATGGAGTACCATCAAGCGTAAAAAAGAAAAAACCGACGGTGCAAAAGCAAAAATTTTCACAAAAATAGGTCGTGAGATTGCCGTCGCCGTAAAGCAGGGTGGTCCCGATCCCGCAAGCAACTTCAAGCTCAAGGACGTTATCGCCAAGGCAAAAGCAAACAACGTTCCCAACGACAACATTGAGCGCATCATCAAAAAGGCGGCAGGTGAAGACGGCGGAAAAGATTACGAAGAAATCGTTTATGAGGGTTACGGTCCCTCGGGTATTGCCGTTATCGTTGAAACACTCACTGATAACCGCAACCGCACCGCAAGCGATGTCAGACATTACTTTGATAAATACGGCGGAAACATGGGACAGTCGGGTTGCGTTTCCTTCATGTTCTCACGTCAGGGCGTTCTCGTTGTCGAGGCTGAGGATATTGACGAAGAAACACTTATGGAAGATGCTCTTGAAGCCGGCGCTTCCGATTTCCTCACCGACGAAGAGGATGTTTATGTAATCCGTACCGAACCCAACGACCTCGGCGCTGTCCGCGACGATCTCGATGCAAAGGGCTATAAGTTCATTTCGGCGGAGGTCGAATACATCCCCTCAACTTATACGGCTCTCACAAGTGAGGACGACATTAAGAACATGAACAAAATGCTTGAAATGTTCGAAGACAACGATGATGTTCAGTCCGTCTGGCACAACTGGGAAAACGAAGAATAATTGATAGATAATAAGGAGTTGAGAAAATCAACTTCTTATTTTTTATTGAACAAAAACCGCATTTGTGTTCTTGAATTAAAACAATATATTGTGTATAATTTTTTGTGTCTGAATTTAAATTTTATGGAGGTTAATATGGCAAAGAAAACAGTTGCACTTACCGGTGCATCGGGAACCATGGGTTTACAGGGTTTTAAGGAACTGTATGCAAGAAAAGACAAGTACAACATTGCTGTTCTTTTGAGAAAAAGTGCCAAAAACGAAGAGCTCTTCAAGGACTATCTTAATGACAGCAGTGTCCGTATCGTCTGGGGCGACCTCACGAATTACGAAGAAGTTCTTGATCTCGTAAACGGTGCAGATTATGTTCTTCACGTCGGCGGAATGGTTTCTCCCGCGGCGGACTATTATCCCAAAAAGACGATCAAAACGAACGTAACGGCTGCCAGAAACGTTGTTGATGCTGTCAAAGCTCAGCCCGATCCCGATGCGGTTAAGGTCGTTTACATAGGAACTGTTGCCGAAACGGGCGACCGCAACCCACCCATTCACTGGGCAAGAACAGGCGACCCCATCAAAATCAGTATCTATGACCACTATGCCGTAAGTAAGGTTAAGGCGGAGGCTATCTTTGCAGAATCGGGACTCAAATACTGGGTTTCTCTCCGTC
>JAZSPN010000140.1:0-15057 GCA_045537495.1 Acutalibacteraceae bacterium | reverse complement strand
TTGTCGGGCAAAAATCTGTCACCGATATATCTCGACGACATCTTAACCGCCGCTATGATTGCATCGTCGGTTATTCTCACCTTGTGGTGTGCCTCGTACTTGTCACGGATACCGCGAAGGATGACTATCGCCTCTTCTTCGCTCGGCTCTCCCACCGTGACGGGTTGAAATCTTCTTTCAAGCGCCGCATCTTTTTCGATATTCTTTCTGTATTCGTCAATCGTCGTGGCTCCGATTACCTGCATCTCGCCCCTCGCCAGTGAAGGCTTCAAAATATTTGCGGCGTCAACCGCGCCTTCCGCCGATCCCGCACCGACAAGCGTGTGTATTTCGTCGATGAAAAGAATGACGTCACTCGCCTTCGTCACCTCTTCTATCGCCGACTTGATTCTTTCCTCAAAATCGCCTCTGTACTTGGTGCCCGCCACCATTCCCGTAAGGTCAAGTGCGATTATCCGCTTGTCACGAAGCGTTTCGGGCACTTCGCCCGTCGATATTTTGAGTGCAAGTCCCTCGGCTATCGCCGTTTTTCCGACTCCCGGCTCTCCGATAAGACACGGGTTATTCTTTGTTCTTCTCGACAGAATCTGTATCACTCTGTCGATCTCGGTGCTTCTTCCGATAACGGGATCAATCATTCCCTTCGATGCAAGCTCCGTAAGATCTCTTCCGTACTGATTGAGTGTCGGTGTATTAGCCGCCGTCTTCGCCTTCTTCGACTCCGCGGGGCTCTTGTATCCGCCCGATGAGTTCATCGCCTTCGTTATCTCGGACGTCATATCGGAAGGTGATACTCCAAGCTCCTTAATTATATTAACTGCCGCACTGTCACTTTCTCTGAGTATTGCCGCAAGCAGATGCTCTGTTCCGACATACGAATGTCCGTGTGATCTCGCAAGCGTTACCGCAAGATTCATGATTATATTCTTGCTTCTCGGTGTGAAATCATTCGGAGAAAGTACCGTTTCCACACCGATTCCCACAGTGCTTTTGATTATATTCTCTACATCAGTCGGTGTAACTCCCGCATTTTTTAGTGCCGCTGCCGCCACACCGCTGTTCTCGCTTGCCAAACCAAGCAATAAATGTTCACTGCCTATATATGCGTGTCCCATGCTCTCGGCTTTCTCTATCGCCGTATTTAAAGCACTGTTCGCCTTTTCCGTAAAGCCCGTGAACTTATACATCATATGTTATCCTCCCTTTCCTTGAGAAGTGTTTCTCTGACTATCCTCGCCCTTATCTCATCTCTCTGAGCCGGCTCTAAGTCTTTGCCTTCCGAAGCATTGACCGTTGCAGGCTGCATTCCGACAATAAGCTCATTTACTCTCTCTATTTCTACATCAAAAACATTCTGAGCGATACCGACTCTTACCAGCGATATAAGCTCCATAAATTCATCACAGCTCAGAAGTCTTGCACTTTTTAGTATTCCCATGGCTCTCCATATCTTGTCTACCTGAACGGGATTCTTCACAAGACTTTCCTGCGCCGCTCTCTCCTGCGTTATGATCTGCATCGTAATCGCGTTGAGATTTGCAATTGCCGCCTGCTCCGTTATTCCGAGTGTTATCTGATTGCTGAGCTGGTAAATTGAGCCTTTCGATGACGATCCTTCGCCGTATGCACCGCGTATTACAAGTCCCAGCTTCGACACCGTTGCCGATATTCCGGGGATTCTGCCGAGTGCCGTAAGTGCCGGCAGATGAAGCATCACCGACGCTCTCATCGCCGTTCCGAGATTTGTGGGGCACTGTGTGAGGTAGCCCATTCTCTCGTCAAAAGCATAGTGAAGCTTTGCATCAATCATATTGTCAATCGAGTTTGCTATGTCGTACGCCTCGTTGAGTGCAAGTCCCGATTTCATAACCTGCAAACGAATATGATCCTCTTCGCACAGCATCACCGATACGCTTTCGTCCTGCGTAAGAAGCAACGCTCTGCCGTCACGGTTAGTCGTAAATTCCGGGCTTATAAGATGTCTTTCCGCCAAGGACACCGCCTGAGATCTCGTAAGCGTGTTCATCTCGATGTAGCCGAACGTTCCGCTGTTGTCCGACATCACAGCATCTCGTACCGTTTCATTCACTTTTTTCTTTCCCGATATATCAAGCTTTGACGGAAACGGGAATGAATCAAGATTTCTTGCAAGCCTTATTCTCGTGCTTAATACTATGTCGCCCTGTTCGCCTTTTTCAATATACCATTTATTCATTACCGTCACCCCTTATCCTATTTCCTTAATCTCATCACGAAGCTTCGCCGCCAACTCAAAATTCTGTACCGCAACCGCTTCATTGAGCTGCTTCTGAAGCTCTTCCTTTTTCTCCCGCTTTAACTGCTCGGGAGTCTTTCTTTCTTCTTCCGAAGCCGTTCTCGAAACCTTTCCGTTGTGATGTGTCCTTCCGTGAATTCTTTGAAGCGTCGGTATAAGCTTGTCGTAAAACGTTCTGTAACAGTCTGCACAGCCGACTTTGCCGTCCCTCACAATATCATGCCACGAATTTCCGCACTTTTTGCATCTCTCCGCAATTGCAAGCTGATTCTGCGATGTCTGACTCTCCGAAAGTATTCCTCCGAGAAGATCCTTGAATCCGAATCCGAGTCCCGAAAATACATCCGTGTATCCCAGTGCCGATGCACATTCCGCACAAAGATGACTTTCCGACGTTTCTCCGTTAACCACTCTTTTTATGTGAGTTACTGCTTCTTTTTTACCGCAATTCTGACATAACATTTTCATTCTTCCCTTCTGTTTACATAATTGATAATAACAACTGTTTTAATACGGATGCTCTGACAGCATCACGTTCCGATTGCTCCAGTACGCGGTAACATTTGTCCGATGTTGCCGCAAGCAGCAACTTCGACGTTTTTTCATCGAGAACATCGCTGTACATCAGATTCGTTATATACGCTCTGCAAGCCTGCTCCGGTATCGATGCTCCTATCGCATTGATTATGTGCATCAGCGTCACATCTCTGTCAACACTGACTCTGCTGATACGTATGTATCCGCCTCCGCCTCTCCTGCTCTCTACAATATAACCCTGCTCCGGTGTGAAACGTGACGAAATAACGTAGTTAATCTGACTCGGTACGCATCCGAGTGTCTGCGCAAGCTCATTACGCTGAATTTCCGTATATCCGTCCTGCTCGAGTAATTCAAGTATCATTTTCGCTATGCTGTTACTTAAACTCATATTATCACCACATTTGACTTTGACTTTCTTTGACCTTGACTATATTATACTCATTACATATCAAAACGTCAAAGGTCAGTAAAAGTCAAAAATGACCTTTGACGTCATTTTTCATCTCTGTTTCACGTCGTTATCTCTTTTTTACTCATTTTTTCTCATTTTTTCTCATTTTTTGAATCTTTCAGAAGTCGTGCTCTTCTGCCGATCGTCGTTTTGGTCTCCGATCTTGAAACTCTGACCTTGATGGGATGCGGTTCCTCGGAAAACGGATCGGGAGTCAGTTCCTCGCCGATTTCAAGATTTCTGTTGTCGTACGGCATTCTGCCGCCAAAGCTTCCCTGCTTCATGTTTATCTCCTTCCTTTTGAATAATCGTACTAATAGCATTTCCATAATAACTTAAATCTTTCTAAAGTTGTAACACTTATTTTGTTTTCACATAACATGAAAATGAAAGCAAGCGAAAGGAGGGCGACAAAATGGGTTGCGGATGCAATAACACATGGATTATTCTCCTCGTCATCATCCTCTTATGCTCCGATAGCGGTTGCGGTTGTGGCTGCAATAACGGCTGCGGTTGCGGCAACAACGGTTGCGGTTGCTAACTGACACAAAAAAGACGGCTACGGTTGAACCGTAGCCGTCTGTCAGTTTATGCAGCGTTGTGCTTTTCGATTATGTCGATCATGTGCTCTTTATTAACGGTGCCGATGCTCAAAATGCCAAGCACGACCATTGCAACGGTCCCCAGCAGAGCCTTCTGTATCCGGATCATTTTTATCTCTCCAATTGAAAATCATTTTACAATGATATTATAGCCTTTCAATTATTAAGATACAACTACATAACTCCTTAAGATTTTATAAACATTTACACTTTTCGGCAAAAAAACCTGCAAAATTAATTGCAGGTCCTTTGCAAAATCTTAATTTTTCTGATTTGCGTAATACTTGTCGTAGTCACGCTGACGGATTTCCACCCTGCGGATCTTGTTACTGATCGTCTTGGGAAGAGAATCGACGTATTCGATCTTTCTCGGATACTTATACGGAGCAGTATTAACCTTGACATACTGCTGAAGCTCCTTTGTCAGCTCCTCCGTACCCTCATAACCGTCATGGAGAATGACGGTCGCCTTTACGATTGTGCCTCTAGTTTCATCGGGATACGCCGTGATGGCACATTCATAGACAGCGGGATGCTTTACGAGAACACTTTCCACCTCGAACGGACCGATTCTGTAGCCCGACGACTTGATAACATCGTCGTTTCTGCCGACATACTTGACTCTGCCATGCTCGTCCGTATATGCCGTATCGCCCGTGTGATAGAATCCGTCACGGAAAGCTTCCGCGTTCTCTTCCGGATTATTATGATACTCACAAAGTGTACCTCTGGGACGTTTTTCCTTTGAAGGATATCTGATGCAGATTTCACCCGTTTCTCCGGGAGCACATTCTTCGTTATCGATGTTGAGAAGCCTTACATCGTAGCCGGGAACAGACACGCCGATTGTGCCGGGGATCGGCTTCATGAAGGGGGCAATCGTTCCGATACAGATAGTCGTTTCGGTCTGACCGAAGCCCTCGTGAATTTCGAGTCCCGTGTATTTTTTCCAGTCATCGAAAACCGTGGGATTAAGCGCCTCGCCCGCCGTACAGCAATGTGTGAGCGATGAGAGATCGTATTTCTCAACATCGTATTTGAGAATCATTCTGTACATGGTGGGAGGTACACAGAAGGTGGTGATTTTGTACTTTTCAAGTTTGGAAAGAATGTCCGCACCGTCAAATTTTTCAAAATCATAGATGAATACTGCGCTTTCTCCGAACCACTGACCGTACATTTTGCCCCAGAGAGATTTGAGCCAGCCTGTATCGGAAACCGTAAAGTGTAATCCGCCGTCAATGACGCGGTGCCAGAATACACCCGTCATGATGTGACCGAGAGGATATGTAAAGTCGTGGATAACCATTTTGGGATATCCGGTTGTTCCCGACGAGAATGACATGAGCATTGTGTCGGTTGATTTTATTGCATCCTTGCCCGTGGGACGTGACCAGTCCTCGCTTGCATTTTCAAAACCTTCTTCGAAGTCGTGCCAACCGTCAACTTTTTTGTGTTTTGTGACAAATTTGCAGGTTACGGTTTCGTACTGACCTTCGCCGAGATCGAAATTGTCCGTGCAGGCACCGTCGCCGGTGATGACGACGCCCTTGATTTTTCCTGCATTACAGCGATAGACGTAGTCCTTTTCGGTAAGCATATCGGTCGCCTGAACGGCAACAGCACCAAGCTTATGAAGTCCCATCATGCAGAACCAGAACAGATAGCTTCTTTTAAGGACAAGCAAAACGGGATCGCCTTTTCCGATTCCGAAGGACTTGAAATAATTTGCTGCCTTGTTTGAATAAATCATAACATCGCGGAAAGTGAATCTTTTTTCTTCGCCCGTTGCGGATACCCACAGGATTGCCAGCTTGTCGGGCTTCTCCGTGCCGAGAACATCAATTACATCATAAGCAAAGTTAAAATCTTCACTCCAGCTTACTTTATAATTCTCCGTTATATCTTCGAACGATGTAAAGCTGTCCCTGTCACGTCCGATGAATCTTTCGTATATTGCCATAAACCGATCTCCTTATTTCATTACAACCGCTATAAACTGAGCAGGCTCATCTTCAACCGTCTGAACTGTATGAGGAATTCCTGCATCGAAGTAAACACTGTCGCCCTCTTCAAGCTCGTACGAAATTGAGCCGAGATAAAACGTAAGCTTACCTGAAATAATATAATTGAATTCCTGACCTTCGTGTGCATGGAATGTCGGTACCGTATCCGTTCTTTCAACCGTGACAAGGAAGGGCTCTGCCTTTTTGTCCTTGAACGTATATGCAAGGTGACGGTAATCGTAGGTTTCGTTACGCTTTACCGAAAATCCCCTGCCCTTTTTAACAACCGAACAAGTCGAAAGCTTGGCTGATTCGCCACGCATAATCTCGAGTACATCTACGCCGAGAATATTTGCACAGTTGTACATGATACTGAACGAAAAATCTTTTGAGCCGTTCTCGTACTGAACATACTCTTCTTCGCTGATACCTAACTTTTCTGCCATTTCAGCAATTGTGTATTCACAAATATTTCGAAGTCCTGCAAGTCTTTGACCGATTTCTTTAAGTTGATCTAACATAGCGGCTCCTTTCAGAAAATTAATAGTTATATCCGAGTTCGATTGCCTTTTTGTTGACTTCAATAAGATTCTGACGCTTTGCGGGCACAAGCTTCTCCATAACCTTGGCAACGTTTTCATAAGGCATGAGATCTGTGTTTTTAAGAACGTTTCCGAGAAGAATCATGTTTGCTGAGCCCGAGAGCTTTTCATCGGAAGCTATCTGGGTAGCGGGTACATAGTAAACATCCACATCTTCTCTGTTCACCTTGCGTTCGATGAGTGACGAGTCGATGAAAATCTTTCCGCCCGGAACTACCGCGTCCTCGAATTTGTCAAGCGACGGAAGATTCATCGCAATGAGAATATCGGGATTCATAACGATGGGTGATCCGATGGGATCATCACTGACGATAACACTGCAATTCGATGTACCGCCTCTTGCCTCGGGGCCGTATGACGGAAGCCAGCTTACCTCGCGTTCCTCAAAAAGTCCGTTATAAGCTATAAATTTACCCGTGAACAGTACGCCCTGTCCGCCGAATCCTGCGATTAAAACCTGTTTTGAGAAGCTCATTTTGCCGCCTCCTCGTCTGCATATTTATCCTTGTATACTCCGAGAGGATAGTAAGGAATCATGTTTTCCTCAAGCCATTCGAGTGCTTTGGCGGGAGGAAGTCCCCAGTTTGTGGGACAAGTGGAAAGCACCTCTACGAGTGAGAAGCCCTTGCCTTCAACCTGGTTCTTGAACGCCTTTAAAATAGCCTTCTTCGCCTTATTGATATTCTTGATATTATTTACGGCTACTCTTTCGAGATACGTTGCGCCGTCAACATTTGAAAGAAGCTCACATACCTTTACGGGAAGACCGACTTTTTCGGTATCTCTGCCGTAGGGAGAGGTCTGTGTTACCATTCCGGGAAGCGAAGTCGGCGCCATCTGTCCGCCCGTCATACCGTAAATGGCGTTATTTACGAAGATGACCGTGATATTTTCTCCTCTTGCCGCCGCGTGTACCGTTTCCGCCGTACCGATTGCCGCAAGGTCACCGTCACCCTGGTATGTGAAAACAGTTCTCGAAGGATCGGAACGCTTGATACCCGTAGCAACGGCGGGTGCTCTTCCGTGAGCCGCCTGTGCCATATCGACGTCGAAGAAATTATATGCCATTACGGAGCATCCTACGGGTGCAATACCGATAGTTGTTCCCTGGATTCCGAGTTCATCAATAGCTTCCGCCACAAGACGGGTAATTATTCCGTGAGTACATCCGGGGCAGAATGAAAGCTCTGCATCGGTGAGAGCATCGGGTTTCTTGAATACTACCATTTTCATCAACCTCCAATTTTAACTGCTTCTTCAACTGCATTCATAACATCTTCGGGAGTGGGAATCATTCCGCCGACACGGTTACAAAGCAGTACGGGCTTCTTGCAACGGATTGCAAGCTCGATGTCGTCGATCATCTGTCCCATCGAAAGCTCAACGCTTACAAACGCCTTGCACTTGTCCGCCGCTTTAAGAAGCGCATCCTTCGGGAACGGCCAAAGGGTGATAGGTCTGATAAGACCGACCTTGATGCCCTTGGCTCTTGCCTCGTTAATGACATTCTTGGAAACTCGTGAAGCAATTCCGAATGCAACGATGCAGTATTCGGCATCGTCCATCATGTATTCTTCGTACATCACTTCGTTATTTTCGATCTGAGCATATCTTTCGTAACGCTCAAAGTTCGTCTGTTCAAGCTCTTCCGGCTTTAAGAAGAGAGAGTTTACGATGTTGGGCTTTCTCTCGCAAAGTGTACCGGTAAGTGCCCACGATTTATCATACTGTGTAACTTCACCCATATCAAGGCTTACGGGCTCCATCATCTGTCCGATGGTTCCGTCTGCAAGAATCATGGATGTCATGCGGTATTTGTCCGCAAGGTCAAATCCCTTGAATGTAAGGCTTACCATTTCCTGAACGGATGCCGGTGCAAGTACGATTCTGCGGAAGTCACCGTGTCCCGATGCCTTTGTCGCCTGCCAGTAATCGGACTGTGAAGGCTGAATTCCGCCAAGTCCGGGACCGCCTCTCTGTACGTTTACTATGAGTGCGGGAAGGTCGCATCCCGCAAGATACGAAAGACCTTCGCTTTTAAGTGAGATTCCCGGGCTGGAGCTTGAAGTCATAACTCTTTTTCCCGTTGCGGCAACACCGATTACCATGTTGATTGCCGCGATTTCGCTCTCCGCCTGAAGAAATACACCGTCAATCTTCGGCATACGCTTTGCCATGTATGCGGCAATTTCCGTCTGAGGTGTAATGGGATATCCGAAGTAGTGACGGCAACCCGCCATTATGGCTGCCTCCGCAATTGCTTCGTTTCCCTTCATCAATACTTTTTCGGACATTTCATTCTCCTCCTTATTTTTCAACGGTGATTACGCAGTCGGGACACATCTTTGCACATGAAGCACAACCGATGCAAGCGTCGGGATCTGTAAGCTCTGCAGGATGATATCCTTTAACGTTAATCTTCTCTGATGAAAGTGCTACGATTTTTTTCGGGCAAGCCACTACACAAAGTCCGCAGCCCTTACATCTGTCTGTTAAAAATGTAACCTTTGCCATATCAGTTCCTCCTTATACTGTTGACCATGTTTGATAAACATGAAGTTTTAACTCAAATAAATTATCTATCTTGCCTCTCAGTGCAGGAGCAATATCCTCCTTGACGGTCGTATATCGCACCTCGAGTCCCGACAGCTTCGACACCTCGTCGGCATATTTCACGGAAGACAGCACATCCTCCGCCGTCGTCAGATGTCCTAAATTCGAATTGTTGATTATCGCCGTAAACGGAAGCTTTGCCGCATGTTCAATCTCGCGCATAACCTGAACGGTTTCCTCGGCAGTACCTGTCAGAGGTCGGAATCTGTTGATAACGAAAAACATATCGTAATCGTTCTCTTCAAGAATGTAGGGTACATATCTTCCGAGTGCCACGGCTCCTGCATCGTCGCCGCCGACGTCGATAACCGCCGCTCTTCTCTTGTCCTGAACAACCGCATACGCCTCGGCAGGAAGTGCAGGAATGTCGAGATTTGTGTTTGCAAACTGAGATGAAATTATCCTGATTCCCGCTTCTTCAAGAACATCACTGCTGTCTTTTGTTCTGAAATAAGGATTTACCGTGTCCAGGTCGGCAACGACAACCTCGATTCCTCCGCTTTTCAGCCTGAGCGCATAATTGACGGCAATGTTTGTCTTTCCGCTGCCGTAATGTCCCGAAAACAGCGTCACTCTCTTAAACTGCATCTTCTCACCTGCCTTTAAAAAAATAAACGTCCCTGAGAAAACTCAGGGACGATAATTAACCGCGGTACCACCCTTTTTGTCGCATAGCGACCACTCAAAAGCTCTATCAAGCCGCTGCCCTGATAACGGAGCATGCCGTAGCCTCCTACTGCTGTTTCAGAAGCTCTGCTCGGGAATGATTAAGCTGTAAACCTATGTACCGTTTCGCACCAAACAACGGCTCTCTGAATCAATCGGTAAACGCCCGTTTCCGTCATAGCATTTGTCTTTGTTATTTTTGAAGATTATACACCTATTATGACGATTTGTCAAGGATTTTTATTTGTAAATTTTTTAAAAATTTCATCCGTCATTCCCGATGTTTTTATTATAAATACTCCCGCCGTCAAAAGCATGGCTGCCGACACGGGCGGAGTATTCGAAAACGACTCACATTCAAGTCCCGATCCCGTCAGAATCACTTCATTCGCTATCGGGAAAAATCCCAGAAGCCACTTGCAGTAAATTGCCGACAGCGCTCCCGATACAACCCTTGACACAATAAAATGTGAGGGCTTTACACCGCATTTTTCTATGTATCTGAAAACCTGACAGTGCACCGACAGCCCCGACCATCCGAGTATTGCCGAAATCACGGGCAACGGCTGTCCCGACTTTACCGCCTCTCCCACACCGTTTGTCACTTCGAGAAGTGAATACAACGGCAGTTTTATCGTTTCCGGCACACCCTCCAGCGTCATACATATGCACGTGAAAAATATGATCCATGCGCTGACTGACAGCATAGCACCTCCCGCCGATGACACCGCTTCGCAAAGTGCCGTTGCAAGAGGTTTTCTGAAATCCGCTTCGTGCCGGATTTCACCGTCCGTCGCCGTAAACCGAAGCAACACCCCGATTGTCAGTGCCGACAGACACGAGGACAAAAACAAAATCTTACCCGCCGAAGAATCGTTCAGCATCGCACTGCCGACTGTTCCGACCGTAAATGCGGGGCCCGCACAAACGCAAAACAGACACATTCTGTTCGCATCATTTCGTGAAATACACCTGTTTCTGTATAATTCCTCGGTCATTCTCGCTCCTACGGGATATCCTGCAAACATCCCCATGAGAAGCGCACCTGCGGCACTGCCGGGGAGTCGGAAAACCTTTTCCGTTATCAAAGTCGCCGCTTTTCCTATTGCCGTGCAGAGTCCCGATACCGTCATAAATGTACACAGCACCGATAACGGAAACAGCGACGGAATGACTGATTCCGAGCATATTTTAAGTCCGAGCCTCACACCCTTTGTTGACTGCTGAGGATACTTTATCAGCAAAACGATAAAGACCAGCGCAAGCAACGCTTTCAGCAGCATCGAAAAATACTTTTTGCCTTTATCTCTCAAAAACAGCACTTTCACTTATCACACCTCACACTTATATATGATATCACCTGAGTCTTTTATGTACTTTTTATCACATTGTTTGCATAAAATTTACAAAAGCCCGTTGA
The DNA here is from genome assembly GCA_045537495.1 of Acutalibacteraceae bacterium. Taxonomy (GTDB): domain Bacteria; phylum Bacillota; class Clostridia; order Oscillospirales; family Acutalibacteraceae; genus UBA1425. The sequence goes on along the minus strand of JAZSPN010000140.1, from coordinate 3,882 downwards.
GGAGATATATTCATGAAAAAGCATTACCGTAAACCGAACGCAAAACTTTTATCCTTAGAAGAAAAGCTAAGTACATCACTTGATCTTCCGTGTTACTCGATTCACGGTGTTTTCCGTCTTGAAATGTCGGGCAATCACGAAGCCGTAATTGAAGGCTGCAAGGGAATTCTTCAATACGATGAAGATACCATACGCCTCAACACGGGACTTCTTGTAGTGCGTTTTTGCGGAACAGATCTCTCTATACCGTCGATGCAGTCCGATCAGACAATAATCCGCGGTCAGATTCTGTCAATTGATTTTACTTCGTGAGGAAACCTATGTTAATCGACGCTTTAATTAATTTTTATATAGGATATGTTTTTTTCACCGTATCGGGCGGATTTCCCGAAAGATTCATAAATCTCTGCTCAAGAATGAGCATAAAAGCATGGGATCTCCGACCGATAAAAGGCGGTGTATGCGGAAAATGCCGTGTTGACGATTACAGAAAGCTGAGAAACGCTGCAAGAGAATCGGGCATGAAGCTTCGCCATACCAAGAAACGCGGTGTTCCGTTCTTTTTTATCTCTCACAGAAAGCACACGGGCTTGTTCGTCTTCGTTCCCGTCTTCATTCTTTTTATCCTCATAATGTCGGGACGCATCTGGTCCGTCAACATCAACGGAAATGTATCGCTTTCCGACGAGGTTATCCGTAATGCCCTTAAAGAACACGGCATCACGGAAGGAGTAAAAAGAAACTCCCTGAACGTCAACGTCGTCGAAAGCATACTTCCCGCCGAAATCGACGGACTTTCCTGGATCGCCGTCAACATAAACGGTTCCGTGATTCACGTTGAAGTTTCGGAAGGGACAAAAGCTCAGGAGAGTCAGGATCCTTCACGCCCGTGTCATATTGTCGCTTCAAAAGACGGATATCTCAGAATACTCGAAACTCACAGCGGTACTGAGATTGCCCCGTTAAACTCCGCCGTCACGAAAGGTCAGCTTCTCATAAGCGGAATTATCGAAGCCAAAGACAAGTCCGTCAGATTCTGCCGTGCAAGCGGTACTGCAATTGCTGAAACGTCCGAGAAAATAACGGTCGAAATAAAAAAATCACAAACCGTTCTTTCGGTCCGTGACCATGATTTCAGATTGAAGCTCAATATTTTCAATGTTCCGATTCCTCTCGGTTTCTTGCCTTACAGCGACAATTGCAGTACTTTTTCGAACGAATACCGCTTGACCGCCAACGGCAGACGCTTACCCGTTGCATGTACGGTGACAAAACAGACTTCATATGAAAAAACCGAAAAGGTTTTCAAGGATAAGGAAGCAAAACTGCTGCTCGTTTCGAAGCTTCACGAAAAAATCATTGACATTTCCGACGATTGTGAAATAATCGGCATTAAAACTGTGTTTTCCGATAAAAAAAGCTCCGTTTCTGCCGAAACGGAACTTCTTCTGCTTGAAAATATAGGTAGAGAGGTCGATATTCTGACCGACGAAACTCCTGATCAGTCGTTATCTTCTCCCGATAACTGATCCTCGTACCACGGTGCTTTTCCCTGACTCATGAAATGAATCGGGGTGAACGGATCCTGACATTCCCACGCATATTTCGGCACCGTCGCACCGACGTTATCCTTGATTACAACCTGCTCTCCGTGTCCTCCTCTGTCATCGATAAGCTCTTTGACAGCTCCCGGCACCATGGTATTGTTTGCAATAACACAGTGAGCACACTGTTCGATAATTATTCCCTTGTTCGGTGATATTCTGCCGTTTCTTCCGTCATCCTTCCAGACGTTGAACGTGTTGCCGACTATCGAGATGCCTGCCGCTCTCTTCATGAAAATGTGACAGTCCCTGTCACTGCCGTCCTCCGCGGTTTTTCCGCTTCTGACGATCGTGTTACCCGTCACCGTTATCGCATACGGCATGACCGTATGTGTTTTATGAAGCCGTTTGTGATAGTTTTCGGCATCTTCAATGATTATTGCCGGTCCGAACGATCTGTCGATATAGTTCCCCGTAATGTTGTATCTCATTCCGCCCGAAAGTCTGATTCCGCAATCCGCGTTCCATTCGACTCGGTTCGACGTAAAATTAACTGCCGAATTCCACGTTTCTCCACCGAAGCCCGCCTTGCCGTTTCCCGAAAACCAGTTATCCACAATAAAAGCATCCGTACCGTCAAGATAAAGACCGTATCCGCCGTTATGAAGGCTTTGCGAATGACGTACACTCACGGCAAACGCTCCGACGAGATTCAATCCGTTGCCCGAAAACTCTCGTATCTGGCACGTGTCTATACGAATAGCGTGTTCGACCGACGTTTCACGGTGTTCTCTGTCCATGCTGATACCGTGCATATCGCTTCCCATTGAGCATCCGCACAGACAAAGTCCGCTGATCGTCGTTCCCGAAGCCTCTGACACCTCGAAGACACAGTACTGTTCCTCGTTTGCAGGAACAATAACCGTTCTCCCCTTGCTTTTGAATGCCCACGTCGGCTCCGCCTTTATCGACATGGCGGAAGGCACCGTTATCACATCCGTGCGGTAAACCCCGGGCGAAAAAAAGACGGTCCCCGTGCTTTTTGAAGCAGCCTCTACCGCCTCACGGATCGCTTTTGTATCGTCGTGTATTCCGTCACCCACCGCTCCGAAATCCTTCGGGTTGGTAAAATAGTCATTCATAATACATCCCTGCACTTTCATAAAGATTAAACAAAAGGCACCGTCCAGAACGATGCCTTTAAAATCAATTATTATTTTTCACTCTTCTTCATGATATCTTTAAGATATACATAGAAATCGTCGTCATCAATGTTGTCGGTCGCCGCGGGAGCTTCGCTCTTTGAAGCAGACTCAGCACCGAAACCGGAAGGCTCAGCGTTACCCGATGAAAAACTCGGAATTTCGAAAGGATCATCCGTTGCATTTTCGGGCTCTTCCACCGTTTCTTTCGTTTCTTTTGTATCATTTGATGCCTGCTGTACCTGAGTTACAAAGTTTTCGACCGCCGCGGAGTTGCTCGCCTTTTCGGAAGCAAAACCCGTTGCAACAACCGTAATAACCATTTCATCCTCAAGAGCGGGATCAAACGCAACACCCCAGATGATGTTTGCATCCGCATGAGCCTGAGCCGTGATGATGCTTGCTGCATCTTCTACGTCCTCAAGATCGATATCCTCGGAAGATGTGATGCTTATGATAACACCCTTTGCACCTGCAATTGAAGTTTCAAGAAGCGGACTCGATGCTGCTGCTGTGGCGGCAAGCTCCGCCTTGTCCTTGCCCGATGCTCTGCCAACGCCCATGTGTGCGTAGCCTGCATCCTTCATGACGCTTGTAACGTCTGCAAAGTCGAGGTTGATGAATCCGGGGACCTTGATAAGCTCGGAAATGCTTCTGACGCCGTGAAGAAGAACTTCGTCCGCCATAGAGAATGCCTGAGCAAGGCTCATCTTCTGCTCCGAAATATAGCGAAGTCTGTCGTTGGGAATAACGATAAGGCTGTCAACGTGCTCTGCAAGTCTTGCAATACCGTTCTGAGCCTGATTCATGCGCATCTTGCCTTCAAACTTGAAGGGCTTTGTGACTACGCCGATGGTGAGAATACCCATATCCTTTGCAGTCTGTGCAATAATGGGAGCGGCACCCGTACCTGTTCCGCCGCCCATACCCGCGGTGATAAATACCATGTCGGTGCCCTTGAGAGCATCCGCGATAAGGTCCTTGCTCTCTTCGGCCGCCTTTGCTCCTACTTCGGGACGTCCGCCTGCACCCTGACCTCTTGTAGCTTTCTCACCGATCTGGATCTTGTGAGTAGCTCTTGAATGAGTCAGAATCTGCTTGTCCGTATTGATTGCAATGAACTCTGCACCGAGTAC